>CADBTW010000031.1 GCA_902797695.1 uncultured Sutterellaceae bacterium | reverse complement strand
GCTGATTTTTGTTGTTTTTCATCAGCCTGATCTTGAAGAAACGGTTAAAACAGCCCAAAAAAGCTCAATTCATGCGTAGGCCCTGGGTAACGGGCAAAACGCGCGAAAAGAAGTACGCACCATGCAGGAATTAATGCGAAAATACACCCCTTACCGTATTGCCGCCCACTCGGAACGGGCCTCCCCCTGTCCGCAGCCTGAGAACGCTCCGCACCGCTGGAGCCCCGCGGCGGACTGAAGAACTACCAGCAGAGATATGGCTATCAAAGACTACTTGATCGTTGCGGAGAAAAGCAGCGAAACCATCGAGACGGACGTCGTCGTTGTCGGCGGGGGCCCGGTCGGCCTTTTCCAGGTGTTTGAGCTCGGACTGCTCGAAATGAAATGCCACGTGGTCGATTCACTGCGGAACGTGGGCGGCCAGTGCATGGAGCTCTACCCCCAGAAGCCGATCTACGACATCCCCGCGGTCCCGGTTTACTCCTCGGCCGAACTCACGGAGAACCTCCTGAAGCAGAACTGGCCCTTCAAGCCGGTCTACCACCTGGGGGAAGTGGTGACAAAGGTCGAGCGGCAGCCCGACGGCACTTTCCACGTTGAAACCGACGCCGGCACGAAGTTCCACTGCCGCGCCGTGATCATCGCCTCGGGCATGGGATCCTTCGACGCCCGCCCGATGCGAGTTCCGGGAATCGACAAGTTCGAGAACAAGCAGCTTTTCTACCGGGTCCGCGATCCCGAGTTTTTCTCCGGCAAGAACATCGTGATCTGCGGCGGCGGCGATTCTGCCCTTGACTGGACCCTGCATCTCGTCGGAAAGGCGGAGAGCGTGATCCTCGTCCACCGCCGAGACGGGTTCCGGGCCTCCCCTGCGCGCGTTGCGCAAATGAAGCAGCTCTGCGAGGACTGGCAGATGCAGTTCGTCGTCGGCTCGGTCACCGGGTTCGACGAGAAGGACGGCCTGATGACCGACGTTCGCGTGACCGGGAACGACGGAATCGTCCGGCGCATCCCCCTCGACTGCCTGCTCGTTTTCTTCGGCCTTCAGCCGAAGGTCGGCCCGATCGCCGACTGGGGAATCGAGCTCGACCGCAAGCAGATCGTAGTCGACACGGAGAAGTTCGAAACGAGCGTTCCGGGGATCTTCGCGGTCGGCGACTGCAACACTTATCCCGGCAAGAAGAAGCTGATCCTTTCCGGGTTCCACGAATGCGCCCTCGCAGCCTTCGGGGCTTCGAAGTATGTCTTCCCGGAGAAGAAGGTCTTCCTGCAGTACACGACGACGTCTCCGAAGCTCCACAAGGCGCTCGGCGTCCCGGATCCCGCTCACCACAAGGGCGAGGAAGCCTAGGAGCGCCTGTCGCGGCGCGTCCCCTTCGCAACGCGAATCCCATCCCCCGCACAGGCGCGAAGCACCTGGCGGGGGATATCTTTTGCCGCCCGGGAAATCCCCTGCACTTCAAAAGCGATCCACCCCCGAGGCTATACTTGCCGGGAGCGTTCCCGAAGAACTTCCCCCCTTGTGCAGCGCGCCATGGACAAGAAATCTGCCTTTTCCAAGCTGGCCGGAATTTCCAAGTGGCTCATCGTCTGCTCAGCCGCCGTGTCCTTTGCCGCCATTTCGGCGCTCTACATCCTCGTCAGTCCGGAATGGGCCGAGGGCAGGCTGCTCGACTTTTCAAGGCGGAACCTCGGAATGACCGTCCGCCTTTCCGGCCCTGTCACAATCCGCCATCTTCCGAAGATAGAACTCACGCTTCCCTCGGGCACCTTCCTCAGTGAGGATGACGGGAGCCTGCTCGGGCAGTTCTCGGGCGGCACCGTGCTCATTTCCCCCTGGGGCCTTCTTGTCGGGCAGCTCCATGTTTCATCGCTATCCCTCGAAGGGCTGTCGGCCGCAGTGCACATGCCGACCAAATCCGAACTGGAACGGATGGAAAATTCCCCCCTTCTCCAGGACTCGAACCGCTGGATTCGACCTGTGATCGTCCGACGCCTCGCGCTAAAGGACGCGAGCTTCACGCTTGAAGGCGTTCGCCCGGAACCCGTCCGGGTTTCCGTCGCCCGGCTCGACACAGGCGAGATCGCACCCCGGATGACCTCCGGAATCTCCTTCGAGGCCACGGTACGTTCCCCATCGGACAAGCTTGAAGCGTCAGTGGCGGGCGGCGGTGACCTCGACCTTGACCTGAAAGGAAGGATCTTCGGGCTCCCGGCCTTCTCGGCCCGGGCGTTCGGAACCGTGGGAGACGCCCCGTTTGCGGCAAAGGCGGGCGCCGACGCCTTCCAGTACGTCCAGGGATCCGTCTCCGGCAAATCCGCATCCGCCGAGATTTCCATGAAAGGCGCGAGCCCCGGATCGCTTTCTGCGAAGCTCGAAGGACTCTCCACCCGGAACGGCGTTCTCTCCGGCACTCTTTCCGAGCTTCGGGTCGTGAAGGTGCTGAAGGACGGCACGCAGTCCGCCTCGGCTTCCTCCCCCTTCTCCTACGACACGGCGCAAGGGACATGGAAGCTCGGGCACCTCGAAAGCACCTACACCCTTGCTTCCGACAGTGCGCCCTCCGTCGATTCAACCGTCACCGGCTCCGCGTCGGGGAGTATTGCCGACTGGTCCTTCGAAATGAAGGCCGAGGGAACCGTGAACGATTCCCCGCTCCAGATCTCGGCAAGCGGCACGGCGCGGCCGGAGGCTCCCTCCTTCAAGGCAAGTCTTTTTGCCAAAAGCCTGAACTTCGGCCGGAAGGACGACGCGCTTCCCGCCGAAGTCAGCCTGGAAGGCTGGAAAACCGCCGCTTCCGACCTCGCGGCTCCCCTGATGCAGTTCGCGGGGAACGCTTCCATCGACGCTGGCCTGCGGTCCGAGGAGATCCTCCTCGGACCGGTCCGCGCAACAGGGTTCTCGGCGGACATTTCCCTCACCGGCAGGGAGCTTTCCATTAGGAAGGCCTCGGCCGGAATCGGTTCCGGCAGCCTGGAGTGGCAGGCGTCGTTCAGGCCTGACAGAACCTGGAAGGCTGACGCGAAAGGCAGGAAACTCCCTGTGCCACTTGCGGGAAAGCAGGGGGAAGGGCTGAAGGGCCTGCTCAGCTTCACCCTTGACGCCTCAGGCAGCAGCGCCGCGAAGGGCACGGAAGAGGAAAGCCTCGCAGGGTCTGCAGACATCGTCCTGGAGCAGGGGGTGATGCCAGGGCTAGGCGAAAAGCCGCTCGCCTTCTCCGAACTTTCGGGCAAATTGAACTTCCGCGGCGGGATCGCCTCTGCGGACGCCTTCAGGATTTCGGGAAAGGACTTTTCGGCGCGGGGGCATGCGGAAATCGACCTAAGGACGCTTGCCCTCGCGGGAGAAGCGAAGGTCGAAGGCCCCCGGAAGCAGGAATCTGGCGCCACGCTTGACGGGTCGCTCATCCACCCGTCCTGGAGCCTTACGGATCCGATCGACTTCTCCCTGAGGGAAGAAAGCGAATCCCAGGCGCCGCAGGAAGAAGCTGCAAAACAGCCTGCCGAACCTCCGGCCCGGCAGAACCAGGAAGCTTCCACGCCGGGGACCGCGGCTGAAACCGGGAAAAGCTCCCCTTCGCCTTCGGGATTCTTCAGCCGGGCGATCGACTGGGTACGATCCAGGCTCTGAAGGCCGTCCTCAGCCTCTCCTGAGCTTTTCCCGCATCGCCCGTGCCACTTCCGGCGTGACGAACCCTTCGAGGCTTCCCCCGAGAGACGCCACTTCCTTCGCGTACGAGGAAGAGACGAACTGGTACGCCGACGCGGTCTGCAGGAACACGGTGTCCGCCTGCGGAAGGAGCATCGAATTCACCCCCGCCATCTGGAACTCGTACGAAAAGTCGCCTTCCCCCCGAATGCCGCGGACAAGGGCCCGGAACCCCTCCCGCCTCGCGAGGTCCGCGAGCAGGCCGCTGAAGGAAATGACCCTCACCCCCGGAATCCCCGCGACGGCCTCCCGCATGAGGGCGACCCGCTCTTCCGTAGTGAAGAGCGTTTTCTTGCCGGTGGATTCCGCGACCGCAACGGTGAGGGAGAAAAGCCTCGCCGCCCTGCCGATGAGGTCGAGATGGCCGAGCGTCACCGGGTCGAACGTCCCGGCGTAGACCGCCTTCACCTCCGTCATGGCTCCTCCTTGCGGGCGCCGGAGAGCGCCGAGCCTACCCTCGCGAGGAGCCGGAACCGAACCGCGCCGGCCTTCCCGGACCGGATTACGGTGAAGGAAGCGGGAACCTCCACTTCTTCCTCCACGGGATTCTCAAGGTAGACGATTCCCTCCGGAAGCAGCAGCCGCGACGCGAGGCTGAGAGCTTCGCCGAAAAGGCCGGAAGCAAAGGGGGGATCAATGAATATCACGTCAAAGCGCCCGGATTCCCCCCCAAGCAGCGAGAGCGCGTCGCCGCAGCGGACCGAGACGGATTCCTCCCCCCGAAGCTTCCCGACCACCTGGCGAAGGCTCCTCGCGTTCCCCGGGTTCTTCTCTATGAGGAGAGCGTGACCGCCCCGGCTTGCGAATTCCAGCCCAAGAGCGCCGCTTCCCGCGAACATGTCGAGGGACGAACGCCCCTCGAATCCCGAAAGAAGGAAATTCAGCCAGTCGAAGACGGTTTCCCTGACCCGGTTTCCCGTCGGCCTGAGCCCGTCGAG
Organism: uncultured Sutterellaceae bacterium; assembly: GCA_902797695.1. Lineage (GTDB taxonomy): Bacteria > Pseudomonadota > Gammaproteobacteria > Burkholderiales > Burkholderiaceae_F > Mesosutterella. The sequence continues at coordinate 30,617 of CADBTW010000031.1, read as the reverse complement.
GTCGATGACGGGAAGCGGCGTCCTCTTCCACCGTCCGGAAGAAATGCGGACAATTCCCGATTTCCGGCCGCAGGTTGCTAAACTTGCAGGGTTGGAATTTTTTCTCTTTTTCATGTCCGTATTATGGCTTTTTTCTTTGGAAGGAAAAATAAGAACACCGAGTCCGAAACCAAGGAGGAAAGTGCCGGAGAAAAAACCGGAAGCTCCTGGTTTTCAAGGCATTTTCTAAAGAACGAAGCCGCCGAGCCGGAAGAACCCGCAGCCGTCGCCCCCGAGGCCGGGGAGGAGCAGGGGCAGCCGCGGCCGGCTCCCGAACCCGGGCCCGTTTCAGAACCCGCGCCAAAGCCCGAGCCCGCCACCCCCAAACCTGAGCCTTCCCAAACGGGGTGGTTCGGAAAGCTCCGCCGAGGCCTTGAGAAAACACGTGTCAATCTCTACGGGCTGTTCTCCGGCGGCGTGATTGACGAGGATTTCCTCGAAAACCTGGAGGACGCGCTGATCACGTCCGACGCCGGGCTCCCCGCTTCCGAGAAGATCATCGGGGAACTGCGCGACGCCATCAAGCTGAAGGGACTGAAGACGGAGCACGAGGTCCGCGAGGAACTCGTCGCGATCATCACCCGGCTTCTCAGCCCCTCCGAACGCCCCCTCGACGTCAATCGCGCGAAGCCCTTCGTCATCATGATGGCGGGCGTGAATGGCGCAGGGAAGACCACGTCCATCGGGAAGATATCCAAGTGGCTGGCAGGGCAGGGAAAATCCGTGCTTCTCGCAGCAGGCGACACCTTCCGCGCCGCAGCCCGCGAGCAGCTCGAAGTGTGGGGAAGCCGCAACCAGGTCCATGTCGTCTCGCAGCAGGGTGCCGATCCGGCGGCGGTCATCTTCGACGCCGTGACATCAGCCCGCGCGAAGGGAATCGACATCGTCCTCGCCGACACCGCGGGACGCCTTCCGACGCAGGCGAACCTCATGGAGGAGCTATCCCGCATCAAGCGCTCCGAGCAGAAGGCGCTTCCCGGCGCTCCCCACGAGATCATCCTTGTCCTTGACGGCACGAACGGACAGAACGCCCTCGCACAGGTCCGTCAGTTCGACCAGGTGGTCGGACTCACCGGCCTCATCGTGACGAAGCTCGACGGGACAGCCAAGGGAGGGGTTCTCCTCGCGCTCGCGCAGGAGCGCTCCGCCTCGCCGCTGCCGATCTACTTCATCGGGGTCGGCGAAAAGATCGACGATCTCCAGCCCTTCTGCGCGGAAGAATTCGCCCGGGCCCTCGTCGGGACTGACGAATAAGCCGGAAGGGGATACTCCATGTCGGAAAAGCTCGCCGTGATCGACCTCGGGTCGAACAGCTTCAGGCTTGAAGCCGGACGGTTCGAGGGAAAGCGCTTCGTTTCCGAGCGCTACGTGAAGGAAACCGTGAGGCTCGCCGCAGGACTCGGCCCCGACGGGTGCCTTACCCAGGAAATCCAGGAGAAGGCGCTCGGCTCCCTCAGGCTCTTCGCCCGCGTCCTCGCCGAGATGAAACCGGAATCCGTCCGCGCGGTCGGTACCCAAGCGCTCCGCGCCGCCGCGAACGCCCCTGAATTCCTCCGGATGGCAGAACCCGTCCTCGGGGTCCCGATCCGGATCATTTCCGGCGAAGAGGAGGCCCGGCTTTCGTTCGAGGGGTGCGCGAAGAGCCTCAGTCCCCGGCCGGATGGGCCGATACTCGTGATAGACGTGGGGGGCGCCTCCACGGAGCTCTCTGTCGGACTCCCCGGCCGGATCGCCTCCGCCGCCTCCTTTCCTGTGGGATGCGTCAACACGACTCTCCGGTTCTTCAGGGAAGGCACGCTCTCCCGGGAAGCGTTCGACGCCGCAGTGAAGCACGCGTCGGCCCTGTTCCTCAAGTCCGGAGCCATGTTCAGCTCCGAAAAGTGGACTGCCGCCTATGGCTCTGCCGGCACGATCAGCGCGATCCACAGCGTCGCGTCCGCCGAAGGCTGGGGATCCGGCCCGATCACGAAGGGCATCCTCTGCTCGGCGCTGGACGCGTTTGTCCGAGCCGGGCACACCGACCGGCTTCGGCTCGCGGGGCTGAGGCCGGACCGGAGGGAAATCATTGCCGGGGGGCTCGCCGTGCTCGTGGCGCTCTTCCAGAGCCTCGGGATCGAAGAGCTCCGGCTCGCGTCGGGTTCGCTTCGGACCGGTCTTTTTTTTGAAATGTCAGGACTCTGACAGGCGTTACCAATGGAAAACTCCAATTCGGCCGTGGTCGAACTGAGCCAGGTCACCACTTCAGAAGGCCAGTTCCCGGTTCTTTCCCGCTTCACCCTAACGGCGTTCCAAGGACAGTTCATCGGCCTTTACGGGCCGACGGGCTGCGGGAAGACCACTGTTCTCAGGGTCGTTTGCGGGATCACGGTGCCTGCATCCGGAACCGTAACCGTAGCCGGGCAGGATCTCGCAGGACTTTCCGAAGGAGCGCGGCGACGCTTCCGGAGGCAGATCGGGCTCTTCAGCCGAAGCGTTCTCCCCCAGCGGGGCGTTCTCATCGACGCCATTGCGACTCCCGCGATCCTTAGCGGGCACTCCCTCGGCGAAGCGCGGTCGCTCGCCGTCGAGGCCCTTTCCATCTGCGGCATCGAACCGCTTTCCGACAGCCGGATGCGGGACCTTTCCGAAGGCGAAAAGCAGCTTGCCTGCCTCGCCCAGTCCCTTGTCGGCAAGCCGTTCCTGATCCTCGCGGACGAGCCGACCGCATACCTTGACCAGGAACGGGCCGAAACCGTTCTCACCATCCTCTCCGAATACGCCCGGGGCGGCGGCACCGTGCTTGCCGTAAGCCACAACCCGCTTCCGGGGAGCTACGCGACCGCGATCGACATGGAGAAGCTTCATCATGTCTAGTCCCTTTCCCGCCCACCAGTGGGCGCTGATCCAGCTTTTCGACGGAACGCTCCGCCACAAGGGCCAGATCCTCGTCTCGATCGTGATCACGGCCCTCGCCATGAGCTTCCTGCTCGTCGCCTTCAGCCTCGCCGCGTCTGCCTACGCGCCGCTGCAGGGGCTGTCCGCCGAACAGGAAATAACGGTCTTCACGACCAGCACCAACAGCCAGCAGGCGGAGGGCCTGCAGAAGAAGATCGCCGCCCGCAAGGGCGTCACCAGCGCGCGGGTCGTAACGCCGGACGAGGCGATGCGGCTGATCAGCGGCCCGGGAGAGGGTGACGTGTCCTTCACGAACAATCCCCTTCCGAACATCATCCTCGCGCAACTGAGCACGAGGCTCACGCGAAGCGAATCCGACGCCGCGGTGAAGTTCATCGAGGAGCAGCCCGGCGTCGACTCGGTTTCCTACGACAGCTCGTGGAACGACCGCATCTCCACCATCCGCAGGGCTTTCACAGAATTCGGAATCCTCGCGGGCGGGCTCCTCTGCAGTCTGATCCTGATGGTGCTGATCGGAAGCGCGAACCTTGCCGTGACGACCTCTCCTCGGGAAGCATCCCGGCTCCGGCTTCTCGGAGCGTCCCCCTTCTTCATCAGCCGGCCGGACGCCTGGCGGGGCGGGTTCGTATTCCTCATCGGGTCGGCTGCCGCCCTCCTCATTTCCGACGCTGCCATTTCGAGGATCGGGCCTTCGCTCGCCTCGGCTTTCGGCCTCTACCACCTTCCGGTCTCCTTCGGGCCGCTGCCGCTCTGGCTCCAGCTCGCGATCATTGCGGCGTCAACGGTTCTCGGCGCCGTGCTTTCCGGAGCCACGAGCCTGCTCAGCTCCCCCGGGGAGGGCTAGGAAACGGACGGGATGAGGGCAGCTTCATCCCCCGCTCCCCGAAGGGATCCGGCACGGTCTTTCCCGTTCTCCTTCCGCCTCTAGGCATATCCACTCAGGTGCTAGGATTCGGCTTATGACTTCCCATTCGCTCAGAAAGCCTGTTCAGACAGCCCTCGTTCCGTACCAAAGGAAAACCCAGCTTCCCGCGCTCGCCCCAGGAAGCCTCGGGAGCCTCGACGCATACATCCGGGCGGCGAACAGCGCCCCGGTGCTTTCCGCCGAGGAGGAGCGCCGCCTCGCCCTTCGCATGCGCGACAACAACGACGTCGAGGCGGCCCAGGAGCTGATCATTTCCCACCTGAGGCTGGTCATTTCGGTCGCCCGCGGCTATCTCGGCTACGGCCTATCCCACAGCGACCTGATCCAGGAGGGGAACATCGGGCTCATGAAGGCCGTGCGGCATTTCGACCCGGACAAGGGCGTACGGCTGATGACGTTCGCCGTGCACTGGATCCGGTCCGAGATCCAGGAGTACATCGTGCGGAACAGCCACATGGTGAAGCTCGCGACGACCCACGCCCAGCGGAAGCTTTTCTTCAATCTCCGGCAGATGAAGCCAACGGATAGCTCCCTCACCACGAAGCAGGCAGAAAGCATCGCCGAGAAGCTCAACGTCAAGACCGGCGAGGTCCTCGAAATGGAGAAGCGCCTGTCGGGCCCCGACGCATCGCTTGACACGCCGGTGGACTCGGATGACGACAACGCGACGACCGTCGGGGACCTCCTCACGGACCGGGATGACGAACCGTCGCGGATCCTCGAGAAGGAAGACCGGATGAAACTGGAGCAGGTCGACCTGAAGAGAGCTATCGCCTCGCTCGATCCAAGGAGCCGCAGGATCATCGAGGCGCGCTGGTTCCATGAGAACGAGGCGGGCGAAATGAAGGCGGTGAGCCTCGCGACGCTCGCAAAGGAGTTCGGCATTTCCATCGAGCGCGTCCGGCAGCTTGAAAAGCAGGCCATACAGAAGCTGCGGAAGGAACTTCCTGTAGGAAAGGCCGGCTGAAAAGGAAGGGAGGCTTGCTGTCCGCCATGTTCCACATCGTTCTCGTTGCCCCTGAAATTCCGCCGAACACCGGAAACGTGATCCGGCTCGCGGCCAATTCCGGCTGCTCGCTCCATCTGGTGAAGCCTCTCGGGTTCTCGCTCGAGGACCGGCTGCTGCGGCGGGCCGGACTCGACTACCGGGAGTACGCCACTGTGAAAACCCATGAGAGCTGGGAAGCGCTGCTGGAGGAAGAGGCGCCGCCGCGCACGGCCCTCTACGCCTTTTCCTCCCACTCGGAAGGGCGCTTCGCGGAAGCGCGGTTCCGCCCGGGGGACTGGCTCGTATTCGGGTGCGAAAGCCGCGGACTTCCTCCGGAACTGATCGAAAAGTATTTCGACGCTCCCCACCGGCTCCGCATTCCCATGATGCCCGGAAACCGGTCGCTCAACCTTTCGAACTCGGTGGCCGTCGCCGTATATGAAGCCTGGCGCCAGAACGGCTACGCAGGGTCCGTTTAAGGGACCTTCGGAAATGGCTCCATGGGCAGGAAAATGGGCGGCGCTCGCGGCCCTCATCGCTGCGGCACTCGCGCTTGGGTCGCTGCAGGACGCGTCGCGGTCGCGCGACGACCCCCTGTTCGACCTTTTTCAGGGAAAAAGCTGGTGGAAGACCTCGACGGACGCCGCGTTCCTCCGAAGACTGCGGGAGACGCGGTTCGGAATCCCGCTCGAGGAGGCCACTGCCCGCTACGCCCTGGAGCCTGGGATCCCGGGGGAGGCACTCCACTCGCGCTCGAGCAGGACTGACGTCTTCACCAGTCCCTCCGGCCGCATGACGGGACTGCGGACAGTCCACGTCCTCGACCGGAACACGGACCCGAGGGAATTTTCCCTGCGGGTGAAGGAAGCCCTGCTGAGCCTAGACCCCCGGCTTGAATTCCGCGAGGAGCCGCTGCTGCTCAGCGGGGCCTGCGGCAGGGCGGCATTCGCCCGGACCGCTGTCTGCAACGGACACCTGGTCCGGCTCTCCTTCTCCGGTCCGGCGGTTCTCGGAACGCTTTCCATCGCCCCGAATCCGGGGGACGGCTCCGTGACGGAAGCGGTCCTCCTGCTTGAGGAGAGCGTTGCCGGGCCGGGAGCGGCAAGAAGTCAGGTCAGCTCTCGAGCCGATCCTTCGCCTTCGCCGGAAGACCTGCCATCCACGGAAACTCCGCCTCGTGCCGGAGCTTGAATTCCCGAATGAGGTCGAGGTCCTTCAGAGTAGCCCCGACCATGTCAAGGCCTTCGAGCAGCATTTCGCGGTGCCTGTCGGAAAGCGCGAAGGGCCATGAACAGTTGCCCGAGGAAATCGTTCTCGACGCGACGTCCACCGTAAGCTCGGCTGGAGTCTCTCCAGACACGGCCCTGAGGATCTCCGCCCCGTCCTTCCGGGAAACCTTCGCGGCGAGAAGCCCGTTGTTGAAGCAGTTGGAGTAGAAGATCTCGCCGAAACTCGGGGCGATCACGGCCCGGATCCCGATCTGCATCAGGCCCCAGACCGCGTGCTCGCGGCTCGATCCGCAGCCGAAATTCGGCGAGGAAACGATGATTTTCGTGTTTTCGTAGCCGGGACGGTTGAAAACGCAGTCCTTCTTCGGCGTTCCGTCCGGATTGAACCGGAGGTTGTAGAACGTCCCCCGGTCGAGACCCTTCTTGTCAATTCCCCGGAGGAACTGCTTTGGCATGATCTGGTCGGTGTCGAGGTTGTCGATCGGAAGCGGTGCGGCAACGGCCTTCAAGAGCACAAGCTTTTCCATTTTCCTTTTCCCCTAGAGACGGCGCCAGTCAGTAAGAACGCCCGTCACGGCAGCGGCCGCCGCCATCTGCGGGCTGACAAGATGCGTGCGGCTTCCGCGGCCCTGGCGTCCCTCGAAGTTGCGGTTCGTGGTGGACGCGCACCGGACTCCCGGCGCGAGCGCGAAATCGTTCATCGCGAGGCAGAGCGAGCACCCGCTCTTTCGCCACTCGAATCCCGCGTTCCGGAAGACCCGGTCAAGGCCCTCGGCCTCCGCGGCGCGCCTCACGCTCATCGAGCCCGGAACCACCTGGGCGCGGACCCCCGGGGCGACATGCCTGCCGCGAAGCACGGCGGCCGCGGCGCGGAGATCCGGAAGACGCGCGTTGGTGCAGGAACCGATGAACACATGCTGGACGGGAATTCCTTCGAGCGGCTCTCCCGCATTCAGCCCCTGATAGGAAAGGGCCCTGACGGCTGCCGCGCGGCTGTCCGGGTCCCCGAACGACTCGGGGGCCGGGATCCGCTCGGAAATCCCTGCCGCCTGGTCCGGACTCGTGCCCCATGTGACCATGGGCTCGACCGCGGAAGCGTCGATTTCCCGGACTTCGTCATAGGAAGCCCCCGGGTCGCTCCGCAGGGTCCTCCAGTAGGAAACCGCGCTGTCACGCATGCTGCCCGTGAGGTCGGGCGCGTGGCGGCAGACCCACTCGATCGTCTTTTCATCAGGCGCGATCAGGGCGCCGCGGGCCCCCGCTTCGACCGTCAGGTTGCAGAGCGTCATGCGCCCCTCGACCTCAAGCGCGTCGACCCCGGGCCCCTCGTATTCGACGACGCACCCCAGGGCACCGCGGGCCGAGATCTTCCTCAGCACCGCGAGCGCGAGGTCCTTCGCCGTGCTCCCATCGGGAAGCCGCCCTTCCACCCTGATCTTCATCGTACGGGCAAGCCTGTAGACGAGGGTCTGGGTCGCGAGGATGTGCTCGATTTCAGAGGTCCCGATCCCGAAGGCAAGGGCCCCGAGCGAACCGTGCGTCGTCGTGTGGCTGTCGCCGCAGATCACGACCATACCGGGACGGACGAGCCCCTGCTCGTCCATCAGCACATGCTCGATGCCCTGGCAGGGATCGTCCGGGCCGTAGAAGGCCCGGATGCCGAACTGCCGGCAGTTTTCCCCGAGCTTCGCGGCCTGCCTTGCGCTCGCAGGATCCGCGATCACCCGGGGCGACACAGGCGCGGTCGGAATGATGTGGTCGACCACGCAGAGATGGGAATCCGGGGAAAGCACGGGAACGCCCCGCTCCTCGAGCCCCGCGAAGGCCTGGGGACTGGTGTATTCGTTCGCGAAGTGGACATCGGTGTAAAGCAGGACGGTGTCCCGGTCGATTTGCTTCACCGTATGCGTCCTTACGATCTTTTCGTAAAGCGTCTCTGGTTTTCCTGACATTCACGTGCCTCCAGATCTGTTCCCAGCCGAACGGGCGGCCGAAATCAAAAAATCCCCCGTGCCGCATTCCTGGCTGCGGGCCTCGGGGGATGGATGACCAATGCCGAAGGAAGGGAGCGCGGTCCCAGATCCTCGGGCAGATCGCAATTCCAGGGCTACGGGCGGTCGAGATGGTGCTCGACCGCGAAGACCGCTGCCTGCACCCGGCTGCTGAGGTTCAGCTTCCGGAGAATGCTCTGGACGTGGACCTTGACGGTCGACTCGGCGAGGTCGAGAGCCCGTGCGATTTCCTTGTTGGAAACCCCCTTCGCGAGCCAGGCGAGCGTCTCGCGCTCGCGGGGCGTAAGCGCGTTCACGTCGGAAGCGGGCGCCGCGGTTTCCACGTGGTCGTGCCGGATCTTCATGACGAGCTTCGAAGTCATCTCGGGCGACAGCACGGAGTCGCCTTCCACCGCATGGCGGATTCCTGAGAGAAGGAAGTCGGTGTTGATCTTCTTCAGAAGATAGCCGCGGGCACCAAGCCTCATGCACTCCACGAGATCGTCCCCGTCCTCGCTCACGGTGAGCATGAGGACCGCCATCCCGGGCTGGGCCTCGAGGATCTGCGCGAGCGCCTCGCGCCCGTTCATGACCGGCATGTCGAGGTCGAGCAGCACGACATCGGGCTTCAGCTGCTCAGCAAGCTTCACGCCGTCAAGGCCGTTGTCGGTCTCGCCCGCCACCTCGAAGTCGGACTGGCGCTGTAGGAGCGCCTTGAGTCCGCTGCGGAAGAGCGTGTGGTCGTCAACGAGCAGGATCCGGATCTTGCGGCCCGGAGCGCTTGCCGGCACTACTTTTTCACTGGTGCTCATTTTTTCTTTCTTCTCTGTTTGTCATGGGGGAATGTGCTTCGGAGGGCCCTCTTCCCCTGCTCCCGGCGGACTCAGGGGGAAGTCGCCCTCCCTTCGGGCGGCGCTTCGCGCCGGCCCCGGCTAGGCCTGCTGCTGGCCCTTCGCGGCGTTTGCCTTTTCCTGCTCGAGGCGCTGCTGGTAGAGCGCGGCGAAATTCACTTCGGGCAGATGAACGGGCGGCATGCTGGAGCGGGTAATGAGATCGGCGACGTTGCCGCGCAGGTACGGGTAGACGATCGCCGGGCAGTTCACGTTGAGGAGGATCTGGGTGTCCTGCTCGCTGAAGCCCGCAATCTGGAAGATTCCCGCCTGCTTGCACTCGGCGAGGAACATGACCGTTTCCTTCGCCTTCACGGTAACGGTGCCGCGGACGGCGACCTGGTAGTAGCCCTCCTGTCCGAGCTTCTCAGGGGTGACCTCGAACTGGATGTCAACCACCGGCTGCTCCTCGGGCTGGTTCACGAAAATCGCAGGCGCATGGGGCATTTCGAGCGACGCGTCCTTCAGGTAGCAACGCTGAAGATTGAGGACCTGCTGGACCACCTGCCCTTCCTGCTGATTGTTCTGGTTTTCGTCTGCCATTTTTTAATCCATTAAAGAAAAATTGTTGTTGTCGAATGGGCTGCCTTCCGGCACGGGCTCCTACTTCACGACGGGAAGTTCCGCCTCCCGCCAAGCCTTGATCCCGCCCTTCAGGACCATCACGCTCGCGTACCCCATGCCCTTCAGGAGCTTCACCACCATGCCGGCATCGCCTTCGGCGCTCACGAGGAGAATCGGCTTTTTCTTGTCGAGCTCGCTCAGGCGGTGGTGGATCTCGGTCGCCGGGAAGCTTTCCGAACCAGCGATGTGGCCCTGCTTGAAGTCACGGCTCGTGCGGATGTCGACCACGCGGGCGCCGTTGTGGTTGATGAGCTCGGTGGCGGCGGCGTTATCCACTTCGGAACCTTTCCGCCCCTTCGTCACGAGGGGCCAGAGCAGCATGCCGCCGGAAATGACCGCGATCGCAACCAGAGCCAAATTGTCGTAGAGAAAATCCAGCACTCTTCTGTTTCCTTCTATTCCCCTGCAAGAGGGGGAGTCAAAACTGATGTTCGATTATAGAATAGGGTTTCTGTTCAGGCCCCCTCAAACTTGAAGAAACAGCCATGCATAAACTCGTTATGATGCGCCACGGCCAGAGCCAGTGGAACCTCGAAAACCGCTTCACCGGATGGGTGGATGTGGATCTGACGGACAAGGGCAGGGAAGAAGCCCGCAAGGCGGGCGATCTCCTCCGCTCCGAAGGCTATCAGTTCGACCTCGCCTACACGAGCGTCCTTCGCCGGGCGATCCACACGCTCTGGATCACGCTCGACGCGATCGATCAGGACTGGCTCCCGGTCGTCAAGTCCTGGAGGCTGAACGAGAGGCACTATGGCGCCCTCCAGGGCCTCAACAAGGCGGAAACTGCGGCAAAGTACGGAGAAAAGCAGGTGCTCATCTGGCGCCGCTCCTACGATGTCCGCCCGGGCGCCCTTTCCATGGAGAGCCCGATGTGGCCCGGGAAGGATCCGAGGTACAGCGACATCCCCGAGGCCGAGATCCCGGCCTGCGAATGCCTGAAGGACACCGTCGCCCGGGTGATTCCGTTCTGGAACGAATCGATCCGCCCGGCGGTCGCCTCCGGGAAGCGCGTCCTCATCGCCGCCCACGGGAACAGCCTGCGCGCCCTCATCAAGCACATCGACGGGATCTCGGACGAAGCGATCGCCGGGCTCAACATCCCGACCGCCCAGCCTCTCGTCTATGAATTCGACGACGACATGAACCCGGTCCGCCACTACTACCTCGGCAACCAGGAGGAGATCCAGAAGGCCATCGCCGCGGTCGCGGCCCAGGGGAAGGCGAAGAAGTAAGTAGCCCCTCCACCTTCGTCCGGGCAGTAATCCTCTTTAAAAATGAAGCACGCCTTTCTCCTTGCCGCCACGCTCATCGGCTTCTCCCTAGGGCCGGCCGGCCTGCCGGCCGCTGCCGCGCCCGGGCAGGCCGCAGCGGCGAAGAAGGCCGCTTCCTCGGCAAGGAAACCCGCTCCCGCACGGAAGGGCGGCAAGCAGGCGGCAAGGCCCCGAAGCCGCAGCGCATCCGCTTCTCCGAAGGAACGCAAGAGCGATGCCTCCGGCGGGATCTCCACTTCCAGAAAGCAGAAGAAGGGACTCGAAAGCCAGCAGGCGGCCCTCCAGAAGCAGATTGGCGAACTCCAGAAGGACATCTCCGCGAAACAGGCCCGGCAGAGCGAGGAAGCCAGCGCTGCGAAATCAGCACAGGCCGCCCTTTCCCGCTCTAACCGGAAGCTTGAGGAGCTGAGCGCGGCCCAAAAGGAAACGCAGAGCGAAATCGCAAACATCAGGAAGCAGACGGGGCGCGTGAAAACGCGCCTCGCGGACACCCGGCGGGACCTCGCGGCAAACGCGAGGATCCAGTATCTCTACGCGAAGCGGAAACCCTGGCAGACACTTGTCTCAGGCACCGCCCCTTCGGGAATCAACCAGGGAAGCGCAATACTCTCCTACCTTGCGGACCGCCACCAGAAGCGGGCTGACCGGCTGAAGGACACCCGGGACCTGCTTCACACGCAGGAGAAGCAGTCGGTCGCCGAGGAGAGGACCATCGCGGCGAACGCGGCGAACGAGCAGGCGAGCAACCAGAAGCTCGCGGCCGAAAAGGACCTTCATCAGGCGAACACCCGGGAGCTCGGACGCCAGATCGCCTCGACCCAGCAGCAGGTGAACGAGCTGAAGCGCGACCAGCAGCGGCTCTCAGCCCTCATCCAGCAGATCGACGCGGCAATCGCCGCGCAGGAGAAGGCCGAGCGGGAAGCCCGTGAAAAACGCCGTCTCGAGATGAAGAAACGAGCTGAGGAAGAGAGACGCAGGCAGATCGCCCTTGCCCGCAAGAAAGCCGAGCAGGAGCGGCTCAGCAGACAGAAACCCGGAAAGAAGGGGGCTCCTGAAAAGCCGGCCCCCGAACCCAAGCCCGAGCCGATCGAGGAGGAGCCGCTGCCGCCAGTAAAGGCTCCGGCCGGAAGCGACTTCGCCAAGCTCCGGGGAAGGCTCCCCATGCCTGTCGCCGGCACGGTGGCCGGCCGCTACGGCCAGAGCCGCGGGGGAATCGGCAAATGGCAAGGGCTTTTCATCCAGGCCGCCTCAGGAAGCCCCGTTCACGCGATCGCGGCGGGCCGCGTCGTGTATGCGGGAAACCTCCGCGGCTTCGGAAACCTCATCATTCTCGACCACGGGGGCGGGTACCTTTCCGTCTACGCCTACAACAGCTCGCTGCTCAGGAGCACGGGCTCCCAGGTCGCGTCGGGCGACACGATCGCCCGCGTGGGCTCGGGCGCGAGCGGCGACACGCCCGGCTTATACTTTGAAATCCGGTATAAGGGCCAGACGATCAACCCTGCCGGCTGGGTGCGCTGAGAACCGACCCGGCTTCTTTCCGGGAACCGTTTTTTCATTGGAAAGCCATGGATAAAAGCAAACTGAAGCTCGCTGCCGCGGGCGCCGCGGTCGGCCTCGCGCTCACCTTCGGAATGAACGCCTGGGCAGTGAAGGCTGAGTCCGCCGCGAAGACCGAGCTGCCGCTGAAGGAAATCCGGCAGTTCACCGACGTGTTCGGCGCGATCAAGTCGTTCTACGTGGATCCGGTTGGCGACAGGAAGCTGCTGGAGCAGGCGCTTTCCGGAATGGTTTCTGGGCTTGACCCGCACTCCTCCTATCTCGATTCCGAAGCGTTCAAGGACCTGCAGGAAGGAACCGAAGGCGAATTCGGAGGTTTGGGAATCGAGGTGACGAAGGACGACAAGAACGGCGTCCAGGTCGTCACGCCGATCGACGACACCCCTGCCGCGAAGGCCGGTGTCCGCGCGGGCGACCTGATCGTGAAAATCGACAGCACCTACACCTACGACCTTCCCCTCTCCAAGTGCGTGAAGCTGATGCGCGGGAAGCCGGAAACGGCGGTCACCCTCCAGATCGTGAGGAAGGGGGAAAAGAAGCCGATCACGGTCCGGCTCGTCCGGGACATCATCAAGGTCCAGTCGGTGAAGTCGAAGGAGCTCCCTGACGGGATCGGCTACGTGCGCATTTCCCAGTTTCAGGAACGCACTTCGGATGACCTCGCGAAGGCGCTATCGAAGTTCAAGTCGGACGACCACCTGAAGGGAGTGATCCTCGACCTCCGCAACAATCCGGGCGGACTGCTCGACGCCGCGGTCGGCGTCTGCTCGCAATTCCTCGAGCCGGGCACCCTCGTCGTTTCGACGAAGGGGCGGACCGAGGACTCCAACAAGGAGTTCGTGACGGGCCAGGTGCTTCGGAACGCCCCCGCCTCCACGAGCGGCCCGGAAGAAGCGAAGACCGTGCCGCTCGTCGTCCTCATCAACCCGGCATCCGCCTCAGCGTCTGAAATCGTCGCCGGAGCCCTCCAGGACCACAAGAGGGCCACACTGATGGGGCGCCGCTCCTTCGGGAAGGGAAGCGTGCAGACCGTGATTCCGCTCACCCCGATCACGGAAAAGGACCTCACGGGAATCAAGCTCACTACCGCGCGCTACTACACGCCCTCCGGCCGTTCCATCCAGGCGACCGGCATCGTGCCGGATGTCCCGGTGGACGACACCCCCGAAGGCAACTACCCTTCGTTCAACATCCGGGAGGCTGATCTCAGCAACCACCTCACCGTAACCGGAAACGGTTCGGGAGGAGCCGACGACGAGTCCGAGGACGATGCCGCGGACGCTCCCGCGCCGAAGCTCGTATACACGTTCGGCAACGAAAAGGACTTTCCTCTTCAGCAGGCTGTCCGGTACCTCAAGGGGCAGCCTGTCCAGCGCGCAAAGGCTCATGCCGCGAAGAAGCCTGAGCCGAATGCGCAACCGGCGGCGTCTGAAAGCGCCGGCAAGCACCCCTAGGCAAAACGAGGCCGAAGCACAATGGAAAATCTGGAAAAGGAACGCTACCTGCGCCAAATGAAAGTCGCCGAACTCGGCGAGGAAGGACAAGAAAAGCTAAAGCAATCGACATTCCTCCTCATCGGAGCGGGCGGGCTCGGGTCGCCCGCGGCCCAGCTTCTCGCCGCCTCCGGCGCGGGGAGGCTCATCATCGCCGATTTCGACACGGTGGAAACGAACAACCTCTCAAGGCAGTTCCTCCACACGGACGCCCGGATCGGAATGAACAAGGCGGAAAGCGCCGCAGTCGCCCTGAAGGACGTGAATCCCTTCACCCGCGTCACCCCCTTCACCGGGAAAGTCACCGACGAAACGCTCGCCCCGCTCGTCGCCGAGGCGGACGTGGTCGTTGACTGCTGCGACAATTCGAAGACCCGGCACGTCGTGAACCGCGTGTGCCACAGGCTCGGAAAGCCGCTTGTCACGGCGGGCGCGATCCGCGGGTGCGGCCAGATCAGCGTCTTCGACTTCCGCGAGTCCGGGACCCCCTGCTACGCCTGCGCGTTCCCGGAGGACGAGGAGAACGACCTCAAGGCTTCGTCGCTCGGTGTCCTCACGGCGCTCACCGGAATCATGGGGGCGCTTGAGGCTGCGGAGGCGGTGAAGATCGCGGCCGGGATCGGCTCCCCGCTCAAGGGGAAGGTGATGCTGGTCGACATCCTGAACAACGACTACCGGATCTTCGCCCTCCGGTCGAATCCCGCCTGCCGCGTCTGCCGCGGAGAAGGCTAGGAACCGGGCGGTTCGCTCCGCACTGGCAGGCACCAGATGAAGGCGGCTTCCCGGTACCCGGGAAGCCGCCTTCCTCACTCTGTTTGAACCATTTCTTTCAGCGCAGCATCCAGGGGCTCAGCGCGAGGATCGACTTCGTGGAGGCTTCCGCGGTACGGCGCCCCACGCCGCAGAAGAGCACGGCGTCCGCCGCTTCCCTAAGCCACGAGGGAAGGCTTGCGTTCCCCGCGATTTCAGCGAGCAGGGTATCCGCAAGCCCCGCGGTTGCCTCCGGGAGGAAGAACTTCAGGGCGTACGACTCCTTCAGCCCCGCAAGGTTCGCCGCGGCGTCCGCCGCGTCATCGAAGAGCCCGAGCTGGTCAACGAGCCCGCGCTCGGCAGCCTGCCGCCCCGTCCAAACCCGGCCCTGCCCGATCCGGTCCACCTCTTCCGGCGTCATCTTCCGCGCTTCAGCGACCCGGTCGAGGAACTTCTTGTAGGTACCCTCCACCTGCAGCTGGGCAGCCTCCTTCGCGTTTTTGGAAAGGGGAACAAGCGGACTCGAACTGATCCCGAGGGTTCCCGTTGATTCGGAGCTAATCCCCACGCCCAGCTTCGACATGGCGTTCTCGAACGTCGGCACGATGCCAAAGACCCCGATCGACCCCGTGATCGACATGGGGCTTGAAACCAGGCGCTGTGCCGCCGTGGATACCCAGTAGCCGCCCGAAGCCGCCATGTCGCCGAAATACGCGACGACAGGCTTCCCGGTTCCCCGAAGCTCGACAAGGGCCTCGCGGATCTTTTCCGCGGCAAGCGCGCTGCCGCCGGGGGAATTCACCCTGAGGACGACCGCCTTCACGCTGCTGTCCTGTTCGGCGCTTCGGATGAGCGACACGATCGTTCCGGCTGAGGCGTTCCCGTTCCCGCCTACCGCCTCGTCAGTGATTTCTCCTTCCAGCGTGATGACGCCGACTGCGCCATCGCCATCCGCGTGGGGCACAGAGGCTGCGGCAAGGTACTGGTCGAACAACGTGAAGGAATCGTTGCAGCCGCCTTTCGCGCAGCTGCGGCCGGCGAGCTTCCCCCGGAGCTCCTGCCAGCCGAGCAGTCCGTCCACGAGGCGGGAGTCCTCGGCCATCACCGCAGCGTCCCCGCCATGCTTCCTCAGGTTCCCGACATAGCCGCTCATCCACCGGCTAAGGGCGCCCGTTTCCAGCCCCCTCGCCTTCTCCATGGCGGAGGAAAGCTGCTCCCACTCGTCATTCAGCCAGAAGCGCTGGGCTTCGAGCGCCTCGGGGGACGGCGCGGCGTTCGTGAACGTCTCGGGAGCGCTCTTATAGACGCCTGCCTTCGCGACGTTCACCGTGACCCCGATTTTCTTCAGGAGGTTCCCGAGGTAGAAGCCCGTGGCCTCAAGTCCCTTCACACGGACTTCCCCCATCGGGTGGAGGTAGATCTCGGAAGCGTAGGAGGCTATCGCCCACTGCGCCTGGGAATAGGTGTCGGACCACGCGTAGACCTTCCTGCCCGTATCGCGGAAGGCTTTCATGGCCGATCCGATTTCCTCGATCGTCGCAGGCCCCGCCGAGGACATCTGGTCGAGGCGCACCACGACCGCCTTGATGCGGTTGTCGCCCGCCGCGGCCTGAAGCGCGTCTGTCACGTCCCCTGCCACGGTCTCCTCGGCGCGATTCCCTGCGAGCCGGGCGATCCAGTTCCTTCCACCGCTCAGCGCGGAAGGCACCGTCACCATCTTCCCGTTGAGGTCGATTTCGAGCACCGTGCCGTCGGGAACGGATGGCGTCCTGACGGCAAGCCAGACCGCGACGGCTGCGATGACGACGAAAAGCGCGAACAGGATGTTCGCGGTCACCCTCCTGGAGGAGTCAAGCAGGCGGTACAGGCCACGGAAAACGCGGATCAGCATTTTTTATCCACAAAAATGAAAAGCGGCTCCGGCAGGAGAGTCCGTTCTGAAGCTTTTTTAGTGTACAGCCCGAAGAGTTGTCCACTCTGGGCTTCTTATTCCAAATGCAAAAAAGAGGGGCTTCCTCGCCCGCGTTCCTGGGCAGAAAGTCCCTCTTTAATCGGAACCGCAGAAAAGGGCTTACCTCCTGCACGAGGAGCCGCCTGCGGCACCGCTTCCTAGTCGTTGTACATCTTCTGCTTCAGTTCACGGCGCTGCTGCGCTTCGAGCGAAAGGGTCGCCGTCGGACGGGCGAGGAGGCGCGCGACGCCGATCGGTTCGCCCGTTTCCTCGCACCAGCCGTATTCGCCGTCATCGATCCGCTTCAGCGCGTTCTGGACCTTCTTCAGCAGCTTGCGTTCGCGATCGCGGGTACGGAGCTCGATCGCGTGCTCCTCCTCAATCGTCGCACGGTCGGACTGGTCGGGAGCCAGCTGCGTTTCCCTAAGAGTCTCAGTGGTCTGCCCGGCGTTGCGGCGCAGCTGAGCCTCCATTTCCTGAAGCCGAGCGCGGAAAAAGGCGAGCTGGTCTTCATTCATGTAATCCTCCTCAGGCATGCTGAGAAGTTCCTTTTCCGTGATGATTTTTTTCTTGGTCGCCATTTCTTCTGGATCCGTCTCACTGCTGGCCGGGGGCGGCACTGGCAGGAAGCTCTTTTGCTAGGAGGTTCAAAAAAGAAAACCGTATTTAACCACGTTTTGGGAAAGGTGGCACGGAAAATTTCCTTCTCTCCTGCCGCCCTGACCGTCCCCCTTAGTCGAGGCAGGCGTCAAGCCCCTTGATCAGGGCTTCCTTCGGAAGGTTCCTTCCGATGAAGATGAGCTTGGTGCCGGGATTTCCCTCCCACGGCCCGAACGCCTGGGTTCCCGCTGTCATGTGCACGCCCTGCAGCACGAGCTTGCGGTCCGCCCCCTTCAGGTAGAGGATGCCCTTGTAGCGGAGGAGGTCCGGACCGTAGACGCTGAGCAGGGACATGAAGTAATGCTCGAAGCGCTGGGGGTCGAACGGGCGGTCGGACTCGTAGAGGAAGGAGCCGATCTCGTCGCTGTGATGGTGATGATGGCTTCCGGTGAGGAAGTCGGGCGCGACGTTCAGCACGTCGCTGATGTTGAAACCCTGAATGTTGATCACCACGTCGACCGGGCAATCGCCCATGTTGACGCGGCGCATTTCGGCGTGCGGGTTCATCTGGCGCAGCCGTTCCTCGAGCGCCTTCGCCTTCGCCTCGTCGACGAGGTCGGTCTTCGAAATGAGGATGCGGTCCGCGAACCCGACCTGGGCCTGGGCCTCGGGCTGCTTGTCGAGCGTCGCGTCGCCGTTCAGCGCATCAACCACAGTGACAACGCCGTCAAGCCGGAAGAACGCCGCCACCACGTCATCCATGAAGAACGTCTGGGCGACCGGGCCCGGATCGGCGAGGCCGGTGGTCTCGATCACCACCCAGTCGAACTTCGACTCGCCCTTCTCGCGCTGGATGCGCAGCTTCGTGAGAATCCTGGAAAGGTCCCCGCGGATCGTGCAGCAGATGCAGCCGTTGTTCATCGAGACAATCTGCTCGGCTTCGCTGTGGACGAGAAGCTCGTCATCGATTCCGGCTTCGCCATATTCGTTCTCGATCACGGCGATCCGGTGGTGATGGTCTTCCTTCAGTATCCGGTTGAGCAGCGTGGTCTTCCCCGCGCCGAGGAATCCCGTGAGAATCGTGACGGGAATCAGAGAATCGGCGAATGAATCAGACATTCTTCTTCCTTCCTAAATCTTTACCTCATGGCCGGACAAGGATGTCGAGTCCCTTCAGGTACTCTCCCTCCGGGTACGTCATGAGAAGCGGGTGGTCCGCTCCGGCACCCATCCGGCCGACAAGCCATGCGTTCACGCCGGAATCAATGACAGCCCCTGCAACAATCTTCTGGAAGAGTTCCGCATCAACGGCTCCCGAGCAGGAGAAAGTGAAGAGGTGGCCACCCGGACTGAGCAGCTTCAGCCCGTTCAGGCTGATGTCCTTGTAGGCGCGCGCCGCGCGTTCGACATGATAATGAGTCGATGCAAACTTGGGAGGATCAAGGATCACAAGGTCGTAAGTCTTCCCAGCATTTCGTTCTTTCCTAAGGAATTCAAAAACATCCGCTTCAACCCAAGAGAGTTTTTCCTCAGGGAACCCGTTCCTCGCGGCATTCTCCCGGGCGAGCGCGAGCGCTTCGCCCGACGAATCAACGGAGACCACGCTTTCCGCTCCCCCTGCCGCGAGGGCGAGGGAGAAGCCGCCCGTGTAGCAGAAGCAGTTCAGGGCCCGCAGCCCCCTGCCGTGCGTCCTGCGAAACTCCCGGGCAAGGTTCTGCGCCGCAAGCCGGCTGTCACGCTGGTCGACGTAGAAGCCGGTCTTGTGCCCGATCCTCACATCCACTCCGTAGCGGACGCCGTCCTCGGTCGCTTCGATTTCCTTCGGAGGCTCATCCCCGAGGAGCAGCCCCGTTCTCCTGGGAAGCCCTTCGCGCTCCCGGACAGCGGAATCCGAACGCTCGAACACCCCGCGGCACCCTGTTTCTTCCAGCAAGATCCGGGCAATCATCTCCCGGTTCGCCTCGATCCCGGCAGAGAGGATCTCGCAGACAAGGTACTCCCCGTACTGGTCGACGATCAGGCCGGGAAGGCGGTCCGCCTCGCCGAAGACAAGCCGCAGCGCGCTCGTTCTAGGGCGAAGCGGCGCGCGTGCCTCGACCGCTTCGCGGATCCGGGCCCGGAACCACGCCTCGTTGATCTGGTCCTCCTTATCGAAGGACCAGCACCGGGCGCGGATCGCCGACTTCGGCGACCACGCGGCCCAGGCGAGGAACCGGCTGTCGTGCGCGACCACCCGGACCAGTTCGCCCGGACGGGGGGTGCCGTTCACGCTCCGAACCGCGGACTCATATACCCAGGGATGGCGCTTGACGAGCGACTTTTCCCGCCCGCGCGCGAGAACCACTTCGACCGGATGCTGCTGCATGGTGCCTTCTTCCTAATTCCTGAATGCCGTCTCGTTCTCCCGGGACTTCCCGACCGGGAACCCCGGGCAGCCTGCCTAAATTTCCGGGACCTCGATCTCGCCCGTGAACACGGTTGCCGCCGGCCCGATCAGGAAGACCGAACCCGTTTCCGTGCCGTCCCACTCGATGCGGAGGCGGCCGCCGTGCATTGAAAGTTCGACCGCCGGGTCGAAAAGCCCGCGGCGCATTCCGGCGACGGCTGCGGCGCAGGCTCCCGTTCCGCAGGCGAGCGTTTCGCCGGCACCACGCTCCCAGACCCGGAGCCTGCCCTCGGTCCGGCTGACCGGCTGCAGGAACCCCACGTTCACCCGTTCGGGGAAGGCCGGGCTGTGCTCGATCGCGGGACCGACCGTTCCGACGGGAGCCGTATCCACGTCCCCTACCACCATCACGGCGTGGGGATTCCCCATGGAGACGACTGACACCCAGTTGTTGTACCCGGCAGCCTTCACTTCCCAAAGCGTGTCGACGCCGCGGGAAAGATGCGAAAGCCCTTCCGTCGCGAGGGGGATTTCCTCCGGGCGGAACCGGGGCGCCCCCATGTCGACCTTCACGCGGCCGTCATCCTGGAGCTCAGGCTGGATAACGCCCTTCATCGTCTCGACGCGGATCCGCTTCTTCGCGGTGAGGCCGAGGTCGTGGACGAAGCGAGCGAAGCAGCGCGCGCCGTTTCCGCACATTTCAACTTCGCCTCCGTCCTGGTTGAAGATGCGGTAGCGGAAGTCGTTCTCAGGGGACCGGGGCGCCTCGACGATGAGAATCTGGTCCGCGCCGATCCCGAAATGCCTGTCCGCGATGAACCGCAGCTGCTCCGGGGTCATGCTGAACGTTTCCTTCGTGCTGTCGATCACGATGAAGTCGTTCCCGGCCCCGTGCATCTTGGTGAACTTGAGCTTCAATTTCTTCTCCCGTTTTCCTGAGTTCTTTTCCGGGGATGCAGGCTAGAGGCAGCCCGTCCCCGAAGCACGCCGAAACTATACGACACTTCGCCGGGCGCGCCCCGGCTCCATTCCCCGGGCTAGTAGACCGGGGGCTCTCCCTCCGGCCTCGTCTTGAAGCGCCGGTGGGTCCAGAGATACTGGTCCGGGAACCGCCGGATCCAGCCCTCGAGCTCGCGGTTGATCCTCGCGGTATCGGCGACATAGTCTTCGGTCGGGAAACCCTCGAGCTTCGAAATGTGGACGCGGTAGCCCTCAGGCGTCATCTCGGCGATGCACATGAGGACGCGGGCCTTCGTGAGGCGGGCGAGCCTCGACACCATCGGAATCGTGGCCGCCTGGTTCCCGAAGAACGGAACGAAGATCGAATTCTTCCTTCCGTGGTCCATGTCGGGAAGATAGTAGAAGGGAAGGCCCCTGCGCATTGCCCGGATCACCGGGCGGAGGTCCGAGTGGCCGGACTTCGCGATGAGCTCGGGGTTGCAGAAGCGGAGCCTGCCCTCCAGCGCCGCCTTGTCCCAGACCTCGTTCGCCTGCTTCTGGTAGAGCGACACGCCCCGCACGTAGGTGTTGAACGCGATTCCCGCCGCGTCGATCCCGAGGAAATGGGGCGCCACGACAATGAGCGGGCGGTTCGTGGTGTCGGTGACGAGGTCAAGCCCCTCGAACTTCACGAGCGACTGGACCTCCTCCTTCGAGCCGTACCAGAGCACTGCGTGGTCGAGGGCGGCTCGCCCCGCGTTCCGGTAGGTGCCACGGGCGATCCGCTCGCGCTCCGCATCCGAAAGCTCCGGGAAGCAGAGCCTCAGGTTGGTGAGCGCCACGTGGCGGCGCTTCGGCACCGCCCACCAGAGTATCCGGGCAACGGCCGCCCCGACCCTCGAGCGTGTCCCGATCGAAGCGCCTGAAAAGGCCTCGAGCACCCGGAGCCAGAATTTCGCCATGGCGAGATAAAAGCCTTTCATCGCGATTCCTCCTCGTCCGGGCCCTTCGCGCCTGCCGGGCGCTTGTACCGGTTGTAGCTCCACAGGTACTGCTCGGGAAACTGACGGATCACTTCCTCAAGCTGCCGGTTCATCAGCCCGGCGTCCTTGAGAAGGTCCCCAGTGAGGGGCTCGTCCCAAAGCCGGGCCCCGACTTCCCAGCCCCAGCCGTCGATCCTCCTGCCCCAGGCGACGATCTTCAGCGCGTCGAACTGCTTCGCGAGCCTCAGTGGAAGCGTCATGGTGTAGGCGGGCCTTCCGAAGAAAGGCGCCCAGACACCCTCCCCCTTCGAGGGCGTCTGGTCGGGAAGGACCCCGACGATCTGCTTCGTGCGGAAAGCGCGGAAAAGCGTCCGGACCCCGGAGAGATCCGCTGGAGCCGGCACGATTCCCGGGGTTTCGCGTCCTTCGAGGACGAGGCGGCGGAGGAAGGCCTTCTTCGGGATCCTGTAGAGAATCGCCATGTAGCGGCTCGTTCCGTCGAGATGCTTCCGGGCGAGCCAGACAGGCGTCACCTCGAAGCTCCCGACGTGCGGGGTGAGGAAGAGGATAGGGCGCCCGGACTGGAGGGCGCGGGTTATGAGTGCCTCCGCCTCGGGCGTTGCACGGACATGCTTCGAAAGGCTCGACCAGGGCCTGTCCCAGATCCAGGCGGTCTCAAGCGACTGCATGCCGAGCTCCCGCCTCACCTTCGGCACGCAGGCCTTCGGGTCGTAACCGGCAAGCCTCAGGTTTTCCGCCATGTGCCGGCGGTAGGTCTCCGAGCAGAGCCAGACCATCGTCCCGATAAGCCCGCCGAGAGGATGGAGAATCTTCAGGGGAATGAAAGAAATCAGTCTAAGAATCAGATGCATGGATATGCCGTTGCAATACCCTGTTATTTTTCGGCTTCGCCTCCCGGCGCGGCCCGAACAGGTATATTATTTCAGCTCTTCGCCGAGTTAACAGGACAACTTGCGGGGCGAAGCACCGGGAAAGCAGTACCCGGCAGGGTTTTATTCCGCTAAAGCGTCGATCGCATGCCCTCTTTTGACCAGTTGCGAAGGCGCTCATTTCCAACTTTTTGGAGCAATAGATGGGTAGCAGCTATCTCTTCACTTCCGAGTCCGTGAGTGAAGGCCATCCGGACAAGGTGGCAGACCAGATCTCGGACGCCGTGCTCGATGCGATTCTCGAGCAGGATCCCTATGGCCGCGTCGCGGCTGAAACGCTCTGCACGACGGGACTCGTCGTCCTCGCGGGCGAAATCACGACAAGCGCCCTTGTCGACTACATTGGCATCACCCGCGACACCCTCAAGCACATCGGCTACGACAATTCCGAATACGGCATCGACCACCGCGGCTGCTCCGTGCTGGTCGGCTACGACAAGCAGTCCGCCGACATCAAGCAGGGCGTCGACAAGGCGAGCGACGACCCGCTTGAGACCGGCGCCGGCGACCAGGGCCTCATGTTCGGCTTCGCGTGCGACGAGACGGACACCCTGATGCCCGCCCCGATCTACTACGCGCACCGCCTGATGCAGCAGCAGTCCATCCTCCGCAAGAACGGAACCCTTCCCTTCCTGCGCCCGGATGCGAAGAGCCAGCTCACCGTCCGCTACGTCGACGGGCGTCCGCAGTCGGTCGACACCGTGGTGCTCTCCACGCAGCATTCCCCCGAGATGAGCGACGGCGACCACATGAAGCCCGAGTTCGTCGAGGCGGTGATCGAGGAAATCATCAAGCCCGTCCTCCCGAAGGACTGGATCACGAAGGACACGAAGTTCCTCATCAACCCGACCGGCCGCTTCGTGGTCGGCGGACCGCAGGGCGACGCCGGGCTCACCGGCCGCAAGATCATCGTCGACACCTACGGCGGCTCCTGCCCGCACGGCGGCGGCGCGTTCTCCGGCAAGGACCCGACGAAGGTCGATCGTTCGGCGGCATACGCCTGCCGCTACGTCGCGAAGAACGTGGTCGCGGCCGGGCTCGCCCGCAGGGCCCAGGTCCAGGTCGCCTACGCGATCGGCGTTGCCCATCCGATGAATGTCACGGTCCGCACCTTTGGCACGGGAGTAATCCCGGATGAGGAAATCTCCCGGATCGTCGCCGAGAGCTTCGACCTCCGCCCGGCCGGCATCATCAGGATGCTCGACCTGCGCCGTCCGATCTACCTGAAGACCGCCTGCTACGGCCACTTTGGCCGCGAGGAGCCGGAATTCACCTGGGAGAAGACCGACCGCGTCGATCTCCTCCGCTCCAAGGCCGGGCTCTAGGAACAGCACCGGGAGCGGCGCTCAGCCACTAAACTAGACAGCCTTGATGCACAAGGCCGACCTTCGAGAAGTTGGCCGGCCTTGTTTCTTTGGCCGGAAGAACTGCCGGCATGGATTCTTGCAAATGAAAAAACGCGTTTTGACCGGCATCACCCCCTCGGGCACCCTGCATCTCGGAAACTACGTGGGCGCCGTCCGCCCCTCGGTCGAGCAGAGCCGCAGGGATGATGTCGAAAGCTTCTACTTCCTTTCCGACCTCCACGCCCTGATCAAGAACCACGATCCGGAACGCCTCCAGCGCTCGCGCCTTCAGATCGCGGCGACCTGGCTCGCTGCCGGCCTCGACCCGGAGCGGGTCACTTTCTACCGTCAGAGCGACATCCCCGAGACGCCGGTTCTCAACTGGCTTCTCGACTGCGTCTGTCCGAAGGGCCTCATGAACCGCGCCCACGCCTACAAGGCGAAGGTCGAGGAAAGCGAGAAGGCAGGCGAGGATCCGGACGCCCGCGTTTCGATGGGGCTCTTCTGCTACCCGATCCTGATGGCGGCCGACATCCTGCTTTTCAATGCGGACCTCGTTCCAGTCGGCAAGGACCAGTCTCAGCACCTCGAGATGGCGCGCGACATCGCGATCCGCTTCAATAATCTCTACGCCCCGAAGGACCGCCCCTTCTTCCACCTGCCCTACGGCCTGATCGACGAGAAGCAGGAGCTGCTCCCCGGCACCGACGGCCGGAAGATGAGCAAGAGCTACGACAACGTGATCCCGCTTTTCGAAGGCGGGTCCGCCGCGCTCGCCGAAATGGTGAAGCGCATCGTGACGGATGACAAGAAGCCGGGCGAGCCGAAGGATCCGGACTCCTCCTCGCTCACGCTCCTCTACCGCTCGTTCTCAACCAACGAGGAGTACCAGAACTTCCGCCACGAGCTCGAAGACGGCCTCGGCTGGGGCGAGGCGAAGGAAAAGCTCTACAGGCAGATCGAGGCTGAAATCGGGCCGATGCGCCCGAAGTACGACCGCTTCATGAACGAGCCCGCAGTCCTCGAGGAAATCCTCCAGGAAGGGGCGAAGAAGGCCCGCCGCTACGCGACGCCCTTCCTCGAGGAGCTGATCGAGGCGGTCGGCCTCCAGCCCTTCACGCGCATCAAGGCCGACACGCCTGCCACGAAGAAGCAGCAGAAGAAAAAGAAGGCAGCCGCCTTCAAGCAGTACCGGGATCCGGACGGCACCTTCGGCTTCAAGCTGGAGGACGCCGACGGCACCGTTCTGCTCGTAAGCAGCGGCTGGGCGAGCGGCGCCGAAGCCGGGCGCACGGTTGCCCGCCTGAAGAAGGAAGGCGCCGCAGCGCTCGCGTCCCTCCCCTCGGTAAAGCGTCCGGAGGGAGTTGACGAAGCCCGGGTCGAAGCCGCGCTTTCGTCCTTCGAATAGCCGCAATCCGGGAGCCTTGCCGAATCCGGCAGACGACCCTTTCGCGGGCCGCGGCTCCCGGCCCTACGCCGCCCTCTTCCGGGAAAGGCGGATCCCCCGCTCGGTCGCGATCCACTGGAGCAGCACGTCATGCGGTTCCGGCTCGAATTCGCCGGTCGCGTTGCTGATCTCATAGGCGATCGCCATCGTGACCGGAGCGGGCTTCAGCCTCGGAAGCGTCCTGTCGAACCATCCGGCGCCGAATCCGATGCGGCACCCCTCCTCGGAGAACCCGACGCACGGTGCGAGGACGAAGTCCGGATGAACGAGCTTTTTCTCGTGCGGCACGAGAAGGTGAAAGCCGGCCTCGTCCATCTGCATGCCGGGAATCCACTCGTAATAGTCCATCTGCCCTTCAAGGATCACGGGAAGCGAAAGCGTTCTCCCAGACTTACCGTTTCTCCACGCGGTGAGCGAGGCCGTGAGGTCCGGCTCGCTCCTGATCGGCAGGTAGGCGCCGACGGAACTAATCTCCGGATGCCCTTCCAGCCACTCAAGGACCCGGGAAGCGAGTTCCCCGCCCGCTTCCGGGTGCTCGGCGGCGAATTCCTTCCTCCTTGCAAGGAGTTCCTTCCTCAGGGATTTCTTGTCTCGCATTTTTTCCTCCTGCCTTGGGGGCGTCCGCCCCGCGCGGGCCACCGAACGCTATTCTATTGGCACGCGGCACCCTGCCGCCGGAAAAAAGTTCTTCACCTGACAAAATGAACACAAGGTTCTGCTGCTCCCTGCTTCTCGCCGCGCTTTTCCCCTTTCAGGCAGGCGCTGCCAGCGCCCCCGCGCTGATGCCGCCCGCCGCAATTCCTTCGGCGAGCAGCTCGATCCTTTTCCCGACGAGGGACTTCCTTTTCCAAAGCTTTCCCCTCACCTCCCAGGACGAGGCCTTTCTCGCCTACCGGAAGGCGCGGACAGGGAAGACGCTCACGCCCGAGCTTTCCCAAAGCCTCATGGCGGAAATGCAGGGCTATCCCCTCGCCTCCTACATCGAGTCCTGGAGCTATTACGACGGAATCAGCGCGGATCCGGAAGACCCGGTGCTTGCCGCCGAAGCCCTCGAATTCCTCCGCGCCCATTCAGGCGAATATGTTGCCGAACGGCTCGGAACCGATCTAGCGCGGGTGGCGGCGAAGAACGGGAACATGGACTTCTTCCGCCTGCTCTACGAGCCGCTCCAGTGGAACAAGACCGAACCTGACATCGCCGCCTGGCACCTCGCGCTCGAGATAGAGAAGGGCGGAGGAAGCGTTCCCGAAGCGGTGAGGCTCCTCCGGAACACCGGAAAGCTCATGACCCCGGCGTTCTCGTCGCTCACCGCCGCCGTGCTTTCCCGTTCACCCGGCCTTGCTTGGCAGGTCGCGTCCTTCTATATCCAGCACCAGTACTTCCAGGAAGCCCGCAGGCTTCTGAAGGAATACTCGGGCGAGGATCCGTCTTCCATCGACGCCGCGCTCTCCCGCCCCTCGGACTGGATCCAGGGGGCGGATTCCTCCGCCGATCCGAAGCTCTTCACAGCGGCGTGCCTCGCGGCGGGCTACGGAAACCCTGCGGGCTGCGCCGCGGCGCTCGACTCCTCGGGCGTCCAGCTTTCCCCGGGCGACAGGAACCTCATCTGGAACTTCCTCGGCTATCGCACGGCGGTTTCCTCCACCGTGTCCACGGCTTCGCAGTATTTCGAAAAAGCCGGGGACGGTTCCTCGGATCCGCGGCTCTCGCAGCCTGACATCGTCGCCGGATGGCGGCTGAAGGCCGCGCTCGGCACGGGGAACTGGAAGGAAGTGGAACGGGCAGCCGAAGCGATGCCTCTGAACAGCGAACTGAAGGACGGGCCCGTCTACTGGCTCGGGCGTGCGAAAACCGCGCTCGGCGAAAAGGAGGAAGGAAAGGAAATCCTCCTCGGGCTCTCCCGCAGCCACACCTACTACGGGAAGCTCGCCTGCGACGCGCTCGGCCTTCCGTACCCCGGTGACGGACGGGAGCACGCCTTCAGCGAGTCAGACGTGAAGCAGTGGATGCAGAACCCGAGCATCATCCGGGCGGTGCTCCTGAGAAGGCTCGGCCTGTACAGCATGGCTTCCCGGGAATGGAACTGGGCCCTTCGGGGCGCGTCCGAGAAGCAGCTCGCTGCGGCCGCCGACTATGCGCGCCGCATCGGGCTCGCCGACCGGATGATCAACACCGCCGGAAAGCTCCCCGACCAGTACTTTCGGAGCGAGCTCTCCTTCCCGACGCCCTCAGAAAAGCTGATCGCCGGAATCGCTTCGGAAACCGGCGTTCCGGAAGCCTGGATCTACGGGATCACGCGCCAGGAATCCCGCTTCATGGTGTCGGTCGCTTCCGGCGCCGGCGCCCGGGGCCTGATGCAGCTCCTCCCCTCCACCGCACGATGGACCGCGAAGCGCTACGGGGTCGGGGACGGGAACCCCGATCTTTCGGACCCCGTGACGAACATGAAGCTCGGGGCCTGGTATCTGCACTACCTCGACGAGCGCTTCGGCGGGCAGAAGGCGCTCGCCACCGCGGGCTACAACGCGGGCCCCGGGCGGCCCGCATCCTGGAGGCAGCGGCTTCTCGGTCCCGTGGAAGGAGCGGTCTTCACCGAGCTTATCCCCTTCAGCGAAACCCGAAACTATGTGAAGGCGGTGCTCGCCAACACGGCGGAATACGCCCGGATCCTGGGGAAACCCGTCCGGCTCACGGACCTCCTCGGAACGATCGCGCCTCCTGAACAGGCTGCCGTGAAAGACCCGGGGAGCGGGTCCTGACCCGGCGGCCCCTTCGCTTTTCTGGAGAAGAATTGACTTGAACGCAAGGACTTATCTTGTCGGCGGCTATGTGAGGGACCTCCTCCTCTCGAAGCACGGCATTCCCGCGACGCCTTCTGACAAGGACTTCGTCGTTGTCGGAGCCACTCCGGAGTACATGGCGGAGCGGGGCTTCATCCCGGTCGGCGCCGACTTTCCCGTGTTCCTCCACCCGAAGACCCACGAGGAATACGCGCTCGCCCGCACCGAACGGAAAACCGCTCCGGGCTATCACGGCTTCGTGTTCAGCGCCTCTCCGGACGTTACCCTCGAGGACGACCTCAGGCGCCGCGACCTCACGATCAACGCGATCGCCATGGATGAGGAGGGGAATCTGTTCGACCCCTGGGGAGGCGAACGGGACATCATTCGCCGGGTCTTCCGCCACGTG
This sequence comes from uncultured Sutterellaceae bacterium, assembly GCA_902797695.1. GTDB lineage: Bacteria > Pseudomonadota > Gammaproteobacteria > Burkholderiales > Burkholderiaceae_F > Mesosutterella. Next base: position 2,168 of record CADBTW010000031.1, on the reverse strand, counting down.
AGCGAAGCCTTCAGGGAAGATCCCGTGCGAATCCTCAGGCTCGCGAGATTCTCCGCCCGCCTGCCCGAGTTCTCGATCGACCCCGGGACCTGGGAGCTCGTCTGCGGCATGGTGCAGCGGGGGGAGGCGGACGCTCTCGTTCCGGAACGTGTCCTGAAGGAAATCGCCCGGGGAATCATGGAACGGCGTCCTTCCCGCATGATGGAAGTGCTTGTCGATTCCGGCGCCTGGGCCCGGATCGCTCCCGGCTCCCGTTGCGACAGGGATACGCTTGATGCCCTTGATCGCGCCGCGGAGCACGGCTCCCCCCTTCCCGTCCGGTTCGAAATCCTGATGGAAAGCGCCGGCAGCCGTGCGCCGGACCTTGCGCGAAGCCTCCGCGCGGGAACCGACGCAGTCGGGCTCGCCCAAACCGCTGTCCGCGCCACGCCGCTGATGGAGAGCTCGAAGGGACCGGACGACATGGTCCGTGTGCTCGAAGCCGCAGACGCCTTCCGCAGGCCTGAGCGCTTCGAACACCTGCTAGAAACGCAGGAAATCCTCTCCGGAATGGATACCGGCCCCTGGCTCGCGGCTTCACGAGCCGCACGGGCCACGGCCACCCGGGAAGCCGTGAAGCTTGCCTCGACGCCGAAGGAAATCCCCCTGAGGATCCGCGAAGCGAGGACCCGTGCGGTCGAGGCCGCCCTCAGGGAAACGAGAAATGGGGAAAAGCATGGCTGACATCGCGCACGACGCTTCCCTCAGGCGGATATTCATCGAAAACCTGAGGCTTCTCTCCCGAATCGGCATCTATCCGCGCGAAATCACCGCGAACCAGGAAATCCTGATCTCGATCAGCGTGTGGGTGGAAAAGCGGCCTGCGGAGGAAGACATCGGGAAAACAGTAAACTACGCGGAACTCGCAGCAATTGCGAGAAGGAACGCGTCCATCGGCCACATCTTTCTGGTTGAAACCCTTGTTGAGAACATTGTCCGGGACATCCGGGCACTTCCCGGCGTGAAGGCGGGAAGAGTGAACTGCCGCAAGCTCCACGCAGTCCCCGGAGCGGAAGCGGCAGGCGTAGAGGAGTTTTTTGAAAATGACCAGCATTCCCCCGATCCGGATCATTCCGGTAAGCGGCGATCCTGAAGAACTGGCAGCCGCCCCGCAGGCATCAGGCGAAAATCCCGCAGGGAAAAGGAAGAAGTCCGTTTCGCAGAAGAAGCTTGAGAAAAGGATCGTGCGCCTCGTCGGCAAGGCAATCGGCGACTTCCGGATGATCGAGGAGGGCGACCGGATCGGCGTCGCGGTCTCAGGCGGCAAGGACAGCTACGTGCTGCTTGACGCGCTCCTGCAGCTGCAGCGGCGAGCCCCCGTGCACTTCGATGTGATCGCCGTGAACATCGACATGAACCTTCCGGGATTCCCCCATGACCTGCTTCCGGACTACTTCCGCTCGATCGGGGTCCCGTTCCACATCGAGCGCCAGGACGCCTACGCGACGATCAAGCGGATCATTCCCTCGGGCGAGCACATTTGCTCGCTCTGCTCGCGGCTCCGGCGCGGAATCCTTTACAGCACTGCTGACCGACTCGGCCTCACGAAGATCGCGCTCGGGCACCAGATGGACGACATGGTGAGCACCCTTCTTCTCAACATGTTCTACAGCGGTCAGCTGAAGTCGATGCCGCCCGTGCTCCGGAGCGACGACGGAAAACACGTCGTAATCCGGCCGCTCGCCTATGTGCACGAGTCCGACACGCGGAAGCTCGCGAAGCTCCGCGGCTATCCCCTCGTCCCGAAGAATCTCTGTGGGTTCGCAGAAAACCGCTGCCGCCACGAAATCAAGATGATGATGGCCGAGTGGGCGAGGAAAGACCCCGAGCGGATGCATAACATCTTCAAGAGCATGACGAAGGTCGCCCCGTCGCATCTCCTCGACCGCTCGCTGTGGGACTTCCACGACTTCAAGTCCATTAGCCAGCCGCCGCGCCCCCTGAAGCACCGGAAGCGCGAGTCGCAGCGACTTTCTCCGGCAGGGAGTCCGGAAGACTATTGATCGCCTTTTGCCGAAGCCCCGGAGGGAAATGCGCGCCGGCGGCTCTTCAAGGTTTAGCGGGAAAAATATCCCGTAATAGGTAAAGAACAGAGGTAGAAATGCCGTTTTGTCCTTCTTTCAGGTTTG
>CADBTW010000030.1 GCA_902797695.1 uncultured Sutterellaceae bacterium | reverse complement strand
GCCTGATGACCAGATTCCGGGACGCAACTTTTTCACTTACGCAGCTGGCAAGGCTTTTTTCTGCCGATTCTCATGCGTAGGCCCTGTATGCACCGCCGGGCGCCTCGGCTAACATATCGGGCAAGGGAAGGCGGCGGAGCTTCCGCTGGAAAGCGGGGAAAGGCCGCCGCCGGAGACATTCAGATCGGAGGCTTTCGTGGCTCAGCCATTTCAAGACCGCAGGCTCCTCGTTGTTGGCGACGCCATGCTGGACCGCTACTGGTTCGGCGATGCGTCAAGGATCTCACCCGAGGCGCCCGTCCCCGTGGTCCGCGTGACGCGCAGAGAGGAACGGCTCGGGGGAGCGGCGAACGTCGCCCGGAACATCGTTTCCCTCGGCGCCGCGGCCACGCTGCTCACCGTCGTGGGCGAGGACGAGCCGGGGCGCAAGCTCGAGGCGCTCCTCAAGAGCAACGGCATCCGGCCGCTGCTCCACTTCGACAGCCGGCTAGAGACCACCGTGAAGCTGCGAATCATCGCGCGGCAGCAGCAGATGCTCCGGGCGGACTTCGAGAGCTTCCCGCAGGACGAGGTGCTCCTCGCGCACCTCGACACGTACAGGCACGAAGTCTCCCGGCACGACGCGATCCTTCTTTCCGACTACGGAAAAGGCGGCCTCTCCCATATCGAGCAGATGATCCAGATTGCCCGCGAACTCGGCAAGACAATCCTTGTCGACCCGAAGGGATCGGACTACGAGCGCTACCGCGGGGCCTCCGTCATCACGCCGAACAGGAAGGAGCTCTCCGAAGTGGTCGGCCGCTGGAAGAGCGAAGGGGAGCTCACCGAGAAGGCCGAAGCCCTGCGCGAACGGCTCGGGCTCGAAGCGCTTCTCCTCACGAGGAGCGAGGAGGGGATGACGCTCTATACTTCGGAGGGCGCCTACTCGGTTCCGGCCGAAGCGCGCGAGGTGTACGACGTCTCGGGGGCGGGCGACACGGTGATCGCCGTCCTTGCCGTAATGCTTTCCGCTGGCATTCCCCTGAAGAAAGGCGTTGAAATCGCAAACCGCGCGGGCGGCATCGTCGTCGGAAAGCTCGGCACTGCCACCGTCTCCTTCCCGGAGCTTTTCCCTTCTGGAGAAATTTCTTAAATGAGCATCATCGTTACAGGGGCCGCCGGCTTCATCGGCTGCAACAACACCATTGCGCTCAACCGGCGCGGCTTCACCGACATCATCGCGGTCGACAACCTCACCAAGGCGGACAAGTTCCTCAACCTTTCCGAGTGCCAGATTTCCGACTACATGGACAAGCGCGACTTCATCCAGCTCGTGCGCGAGGGAAAGATGGCGAGGCCGGAGGCGGTCTTCCACCAGGGTGCGTGCTCGGACACGATGGCGACCGACGGCCGCTACGTGATGGACAACAACTTCCGCTACACCCTCGAGCTCTACCGCTGGTGCCAGCGCGAGAAGGTGCCCTTCATCTACGCCTCGTCGGCCGCGACCTACGGCGCCCACACGACGTTCGTCGAGGACGTGAAGAATGAGGGGCCGCTCAACTGCTACGGCTACTCGAAATACCTCTTCGACCAGGTGCTGCGGCGCGACATCGCGGCGGGGAACGTGAAGTCCCCCGTCACCGGCATGCGCTACTTCAACGTCTACGGACCGCATGAGCAGCACAAGGGCCGCATGGCTTCCGTCGCCTTCCACCAGTACTTCCAGTTCAGGAAGGAAGGGCGGGTGAAGCTCTTCGAAGGCTGCCTCGGCTACGGGAACGGCGAGCAGATGCGCGATTTCGTCTACGTCGAGGACGTGGTCGCGACGATCATGGGGTTCTTCGAGCACCCGGCCACCGGGATCTTCAATGTCGGGACGGGTCGCGCCCAGCCCTTCAACGACATATCGCTCACCGTCGTCAACACGCTCCTCGCCGAGGAGAAGAAGATCGACCGCCCGCTCTCGCTCGAGGAGGCCGTTTCCAAGGGCTACATCGAGTACATCCCGTTCCCCGAGGACCTGAAGGGAAAGTACCAGGCCTACACGCAGGCAGACCTCACGAAGCTGCGCGCGGCCGGCTGCCAGACCCGCTTCAAGTCGGTTCAGGAAGGCACGGCGCTGTACATGAAGGACCTCCTCCGGCGCTATCCCAACCCGTAAGCCGTGAGAGCCGCGTTCCTCGACCGGGACGGGGTCATCAACCTCGACCTCGGCTACGTGTACCGGCAGGAAGACTTCCGGTTCGTCCCCGGCGCGCTCCAGGCGTGCCGGGTCCTTTCGGAATCCGGCCTCGGGCTCTTCGTCGTCACGAACCAGTCCGGCATCGGCCGCGGGCTCTTCACGGAAGAGGACTTCCGGTCGATAACCCGCTACATGTGCGACGAGCTAGGGCGCGCAGGGGCTCCGGTCCTGAAGGTCTACCACTGCCCGCACCACCCCGAGGCGAAGATCGCCCGGTACCGGGTTGCCTGCGAGTGCAGGAAACCCAAGCCCGGCATGATCCTCGAAGCGGCTCGGGAATTCGGGGTTGACCTCGCTTCAAGCGTCCTCTTCGGGGACAGCCCGAGGGACATCGAGGCGGGATCGGCGGCCGGGGTCGGAGAACGGGTGATCCTTGGCCGGGACGGGCTCGAAGAGCCGGAAACGCTCCCCCGCGGCGCCACGGCGGGCTTCAGGAACCTGCTCGACGCGGTCCGGAGCCCGTGGTTCCAGAAATTCCTGCAAAGGCCTACATCATGAGCACCCATCTTCCACGTCCCGCATTCGAAGGGAAAATCGTCTCCCTCGGCTCGCTTCGCGAGGCGGCCGAGCGCCTTCCGAGACCGATCGTCATGACGAACGGCGTCTTCGACATCCTCCACCGCGGGCACGTCACGTACCTCGCGCAGGCTGCGGCCCTCGGGGCGAGCCTCGTCGTCGCGGTGAATTCCGACGCGTCGGTAAGGCTTCTCGGAAAGGGAGACGACCGCCCGATCAATCCCGAGGAGGACCGCGCCGCCGTGCTCGCGGCGCTCGGCTCCACGTCCCTCGTCACGATCTTCCCGGACATGGTGCCGCTGCGCGCGATCGAGGCGGTGCGCCCCGACATCTACGTGAAGGGCGGGGACTATCGGGTCGAGGATCTCCCCGAAGCAAAGCTTGTCAGCACGTGGGGCGGAAAGACCGTGACGGTCGCGTTCGAATTCCAGCGCTCCACCACGTCGCTGCTCCAGCACGTGCGGAGCCTCGAAGGAAAAGCAAGGAATCATGAATAAGAACAATCCCGTGTACGCGATCGGCGATCTCCAGGGATGCCTCGAAAGCCTCGAGGGGCTTCTTGAGCAGATCCCCGGGGATGCCCCCCTCGTCTTCATGGGCGACCTCGTGAACCGGGGCCCCCAGTCCCTCGAAACGCTGCGTCGGGTGAAGCAGCTCGAGGAGTCCGGCCGCGCGAAGTGCCTCCTCGGCAACCACGACCTGCACCTTCTCGCGTGCGCGGCCGGCCACGGCACGGTCCACGGCAAGGACACGATCGGACCGATCCTGGAAGCTCCCGACAGGGACGGGCTGATCGACTGGCTCAGGCGCCAGAAGATCGCGATCTACGAGGACGGGGCGCTCTTCGTGCACGCGGGGGTGAACCCGGCCTGGACGCTCGAGGACGCGCTTCGGCTCGCGGGAGAGGCTGAAGCGGGCCTTTCAGGAAAAGGCTGGCGGGAATACATCGACAACATGTACGGGGGCGAGCAGTGGGATCCCTCGCTCACCGGAAGCGCCAGGATGCGGGCGATTTTCAACTCCTTCACCCGGATCCGCTTCGTGAAGCCGGACGGGACGCTCGACTTCGACACGCGGGAAGGACTGAAGCAGGCCCCTGCCGGCCTCGTCCCCTGGTTCGAGCGGCGCGACAGGAAGCTCTTCAGCCAGCTGATCGTGATCGGCCACTGGTCCATGCTCGGGCTGATGCTCCGCCCGAACCTGATCGCGATCGACACCGGATGCCTGTGGGGGGGAGAGCTCACGGCGATCCGCATGTCGGACAGGCGGATCCTTACCGAGCGCTGCCCTCTTTGGTGCGAACCGGGCCGGAAGAAACGCCAGCAGGAATCCCGGGCTGGCAGCCAAGCCGCCTAGGGGCGGCCGTTCCCGCGAGGGGATCCTCCACCCCGAGCGCCCCCGCCATCATGGCGGACACCTCGCGGCAGATCTCGTGGCGGTTCCGTCCCCGGGACTCGATCGGTGAAAGCACCTCGACCTCGATCGCCGCCCGGGGAGTCGTCACGACGTTCCAGAGGCACCTGAATATTGAAATGTCCGTGTAGGCGAGCCGCGTCGTCCTTTCGCCCCGGCTCGTGTACTTGAGGACAACGGGCTGGACCGTCGCGCCGGTCGCGACCGCCGCCTCGATGAGGTTCGCGTGCAGGGGAAGGAGCCTGTCCCCCGGGCCCGTCGTTCCCTCAGGGAAGAAAATCACGTTCTCCCCGCCCTTCAGGACCGACTCCATTTTCTCCGCGATCGCGATGATCGAACGGCGGTTTGCCCGGTCGATGAAGATCGTCCGGACGCTTTTCGCGATCGAGCCGAACACGGGCCAGTTGCCGATCTCGGCCTTTGCGACGAACCTCGAACAGAGGAGCGTGTCGATCGCGAAGATGTCGATGAAGGAAACATGGTTCGAGAGCAAAAGGATCCCCTCCTCGCCGGGAGCCGCATGGCGGACCGGCCGCCCGGAGTGGGAGACCGCCACCCCCATCGCCGCGAGGAGCCTCCTGCACCAAAGGGCGACCTCGGCCCGGTATGCGTCTTCGGAAAGCCTCGGGAGACGAAGCCCCGTGACCACAAGGATCACAGGGATCATGAGGAGGATCGCGAAGAAGCGGAAAATTCCCATCAGGTAGTTCATTTCAAAAAATCTTTATCCAACAAAACGCCCGCCGTCGCTGGGCTTCGCGGGCCGGGTCAGGAATTCTCCTCAAGCCACTGCTCGAGGATCACGGCGGCGGACTCGTCGTCGATCTTCTCCCGGCCACGCTCGACCTCGACCGAGGAAAACCGTTCGTCGACCGGATAGACGGGCAGCCCGTACCGCCCCTCAAGCTGCCGGGCAAAGCGCTCGGCCCGGTCCGTCATCTCCTGCCGGGACCCATCCGAGCGAAGGGGCACCCCGACCACGATCGCGGCCGGCTCCCATTCCGAGAGCACCGCCGACACCCCGCGCCATTTCTCCTCGTTCGTGCGCCCCGGGAGAATCCTCAAGGGGCGGGCCGACCGGGAAAGCGTGTTGCCGACCGCGGCGCCGATCCGGGCGAGTCCGAAGTCGAAGGAAACGACCGTGCCGGAAACTTCCGAAGGGAGCGGCTTCCTAGGCATGGCCCGCCTGCCATTCCGCGGCTTCGAGCTGCGCGCGGCTGATTCCGAGAAGCGAAAGCGCCCGGTCGAACCGATCCTCGGGGGGAACGTCAAACAGCAGCCCGGGGGTCGCGGGAACCGTGAGCCAGCTGCCCGTGGCGATCTCGGCCTCGAGTTGCCCGGGAAGCCAACCGGCGTAGCCGAGAAGGAAAATCCGCTTCCCCGGCCCCTTCCCCCGGCCAAGGTCCCCGAGAACGTCCCTTGAAAGCGTGAGCGTCACGCCGTCCGCAACGTTTTCCGAAAGCATGTACTTCCCGGCAGGTTCATGGAGCACTGCGCCCCGCTCGGGGCTCACCGGCCCTCCGACATAGACGAAATCCTCAAGCCGCGAGGGATCCTCGAGCGGGATCTTCGACCGCTCGAGGACGTCGGAAAGCCTGAGGGCCGTCCGCCGGTTGACAACGAAGCCCCTCGCCCCCTGCTCGTCGTGCCCCACGATGTACACGACCGTTCCTGAGAAATTGGGATCCCTGAGAGAAGGCATCGCAATAAGCAAGTGGTTCTTCAGGCTCTCGCTTTCAGCCATATCTGCCTCCATTTCCTTTGGCGGCGGCCGGCTCGTCACGCGAGCCGGCCCTTCGCCCTTCCGCAGGGAGAAGAATAGTTCCTTCCGGGGAAACGCGGCCGGTCACGGGGACAGGCGCGCCGCGCTCAGCCCTTCAGCACGTTCGTGCCGTCGAACACCGGAATGAACTTCGACTCCGCGGTCTGCCCAATCTGAATGTAGCAGTTCCTGAAGCCGAGGGCCCGGGCGTGCCGGACCACCTTCTGGTACTCGAGCGTGAGAAGGCGGCGGTTGATTTCGGGATGACGGCAGGCCTTGAAGAGCGGCATGTACTGGTTCATCAGGCTCACGTAGATCCCGTTTCCGAACCGTTCCCAGAGCCAGTCGAGCACGCGGCAGCTGTCGTGCCAGAGGCCTGGGAGGACGAGGTGCCGGACGATGACGCCGCGCTTCATGAGCCCGTCAGGGCCTATTTCGACAGGGCCCGATATCCCGTGCATCTTTTCGATCGCCCGGCTCGCGACCTCGAAGTAGCGCGGGACGCCCGAATAGCGCTCCCCCAAGGAGGAGTCGAAGTACTTGAGGTCGGGCATGAAGACCGAGACCCTCCCCCGGAGCAGTTCCAGCATTTCGGGAAGCTCGTACCCGTTCGAGTTCCAGGCCACGGGAAGGGAGAAGCCGCGGGTTCGGGCAGCTTCCAGCGCCCGGATGATGTTTTCCGTGTACTGGGTCGGCGAAACGAGGTCGAGGCACGAGGCGCCGCGCGCCTGCTGCTCGAGGAAGATCTCAGCAAGGCGCTCGTCCGTCACGCGGATTCCCTTTCCTTCGGCGCTGATCTCGTGGTTCTGGCAGAAACAGCACCTGAGGTTGCAGTGGGAGAAGAACACGGTTCCCGCGCCACGATCGCCTGAAATGCACGGCTCCTCCCACCGGTGCAGGGACACGAGGGCCACCTCGGCTTCCCCTCCCGCGCGGCAGAGCGCCCTCTTCGGCGCGACCCCTGCAGGCCGCTCCACGCCGCACTTCCTCGGGCACTGCATGCAACCGCAAGCCATGCTTCAGTTCCTCCCCGGCATCCCCTGCCGTCTTCGCCCGGCCCTGCCGGGGCGCTTCCTTCCACGAAATGCGTGGATTCTAATTCGGGAATAGGCCAGGGCCTGCGAAAGGAAAACGAAACGTGTAAAATCAACGATTTTCTTCCCGCAGAAGACCGGTGCATGACGCACCGGCCTCCCCTGCCACCGCCCCCGGATGAAAACCGTGACTGCGAAAAGAATCTACATAAAATCCTTCGGCTGCCAGATGAACGAATACGATTCGAACCGGATCGTGGACCTGATGACTGACAGCGACGGCTACGTGCGCTCAGACACTCCCGAGAACGCCGACCTCATCGTCTTCAACACCTGCTCCGTGCGCGACAAGGCGCAGCAGAAGATCTATTCGGAACTCGGCAGGATCCGGCACCTGAAGGAGGAAAACCCGAACCTCAGGATCGCCGTCGGAGGCTGCGTCGCGAGTCAGGAAGGAAAGCGGATCATCCAGAAGGCCCCGTACGTGGACGTGGTCTTCGGCCCCCAGACCCTGCACCGCCTTTCCGGCATGCTGGACCGTTGCCGGAAGTGCCATCACTCGCAGGTCGACGTCTCGTTCCCGGGGATCGAGAAGTTCGACTACATGCCGGAACCCCACAAGAACGGCGCCGCGGCATTCATTTCGATCATGGAGGGCTGCAGCAAGTTCTGCACCTACTGCGTCGTTCCCTATACCCGGGGCGAAGAGCTTTCGCGGCCTGTCGCGGACGTGCTCGCCGAAGTGAAGTCGCTCGCGCGCCAGGGGGTGTGCGAAATCACGCTTCTCGGCCAGAACGTGAACGCCTACGAAGGAACGCTTCCCGACGGCTCGCCGATCGACTTCGCGATGCTCCTCGACCTCATTTCGTCGATCGACGGCATCGAGCGGATCCGCTTCATGACGTCCCACCCGACGAACTTCACCGACCGGCTGATCGACGCCTTCCGCACGAATCCGAAGATCGTGAGCCACGTGCACCTCCCGGTCCAGTCCGGATCCAACCGGGTGCTCGGCCTCATGAAGCGCGGCTACACGGTGGAGCAGTACGAAAGCATCATCAGGCGGCTTCGCGAGGCCCGGCCGGACGTCTGCGTCACCTCGGACTTCATCGTGGGCTTCCCCGGGGAGACCGAAGAGGACTTTGAGGAGACGATGCGGCTCATCGACCGGGTGAAGTTCGACGCGTCATTCTCCTTCGTCTTCAGCCCGAGGCCCGGAACGCCGGCGGCCGACATGAAGGACGAAACCCCGAAGGAAGTGAAGCTCGCCCGGCTCCAGCGCCTGCAGCGCGTGAACGACGCAGAGGCCGAGCGGATTTCAGGCGGCATGGTGGGAACCATCCAGCGCGTCCTCGTCACCGGGGCGAGCCGGAAGGGCGGGGGAATGCTCGCCGCCCGGACCGACAACAACCGCGTCGTGAACTTCGAGGGACCCCTTCGGCTCCTCGGGCAGATGGTCGAGGTCGAGATCACCGACGTCCGCGTCCACACGCTCGGCGGGAAGCTCCGCGCAGGCAACTGATATCCTTGGGACTGCCATGCAGAAAGAACAGGAAAGAAAGGAAATACGCCAGCTTGAGTTCTCGGCCGATGCGAGCAACGCGGAGCTTTCGAGCCTCGCCGGTCCGCTTGACGCGAACCTCCGGCAGATCGAGACGATCCTCGACGTGAACATCGCGCGGCGCGGGAACGTTTTCCGGGTGAGCGGCGAGACCTCCCGGGCCCGCCGCACGATCCACGCCCTCCAGCGCCTTCTCAGCCGGATCCGCTCGACCGGAGAGGAGCTCTCCGTGAAGGAGCTGCAGCTTTTCTTCGTGAGCGAGCGCGAGGAAGCTTCCGGAACCGCGGAGGCTGGCGGCCCGGACGCAGGGCTCAAGACCCGGCGGCGCGGCCTCCAGGGCCGGACCCCGAGGCAGCGCGACTACCTCGCCTCGATCCACGACTACGACATCTCCTTCGGCATCGGCCCGGCGGGCACCGGCAAGACCTATCTTGCGGTCGCCTCCGCGGTCGACGCCTACGAGCGGAACACGGTGGAAAGGATCATCCTCTGCCGCCCGGCGGTCGAGGCCGGCGAGCGGCTCGGGTTCCTTCCCGGAGACCTTTCCCAGAAAGTGGACCCGTACCTGCGGCCGCTCTACGATGCGCTTTTCGACCTCCTCGGCTTCGAGAAGACCCGCAGCCTCATGGAACGCCAGACAATTGAAATCGCGCCGCTCGCGTACATGCGCGGGCGCACGCTGAACAACGCCTTCATCATCCTCGACGAAGCCCAGAACACGACGCCCGAGCAGATGAAGATGTTCCTTACGCGCATCGGCTTCGGGGCGAAGGCGGTCATCACGGGGGACGTGACGCAGATCGACCTCCCGCGCGGGCAGAAGAGCGGCCTCATCCAGGCGCAGCACGTGCTCTCCGGAATCCGCGGCATCGGCTTCACCTATTTCACGGCGGCTGACGTCGTGCGCCACCCGCTCGTCGCGCGCATCATCGAGGCCTACGAGAAGGACGAAGAGGAACGCGCGGAGCTCGCAACGCGATAAGGAGGATGAACGCAATGGAATCCGAAGAACAGGAAAAGGCCGGGCAGGCGCCCGAGGTTCAGGTCGAGTACCAGCAGAACGAGCTCTTCCCGGAGCTGCCCCCGGAGAGCACGATGACCCGCTGGGTCGCGGCCGCCGCCGAACGCCCGGTGGAGATGACAATCCGCTTCGTGGATGAAGACGAAGGGTTCGAGCTGAACAGCCACTACCGCCACAAGGACTACGCGACCAACGTGCTCACCTTCGACTACCAGCACGAGCCGGTCGTGCAGGCCGACCTCGTGATCTGCGTTCCGGTTCTCGTGCGGCAGGCGGCCGAGCAGGGCAAGACATTCCTCGCCCATCTCTGCCACCTGATCGTCCACGGCACCCTTCACGCCCACGGCTACGACCACATGACCGACGAGCAGGCGAACATCATGGAGCCGCTCGAAATCAAAATACTGAAGTCCCTCGGCTTCGAAGACCCCTACCAGGACCGGGACTACAACTAGCTCACCCCAGACACCTCATATGACATCAGACCAGCCATCGCCTGAAAAAGACAGTGACTCAGGCTTTTTTCACAAATTCGCCCGCGCGCTTTTCCACGAGGAGAAGTCGGACGCGCACGCGGACTTCGCCGCGGCGCTGCGTGCCGCAAGGAAGAACGGCATCCTGACGGACGACTCGCTCTCGATGATCGAGGGCGTCCTGAAGGTGTCCGAGCTTTCCGCTTCGGAAATCATGGTTCCGCGCAGCCAGATCAAGGCGATCGACTGCACGAAGCCGCGCGATGAATGGATTGCGGAAGCCACGGCAAGCGGCCATTCGCGCTTCCCCGTAATCGACGGCGACTTCAGCCAGGTGAAGGGGCTCCTCCACGCGAAGGACATCCTGAACGCGCTCCTCAGCCAGGACTTCCGGCTCGAGGAACACCTCCGTGAAGCGAAGTTCATTCCCGAGACGATGCCGCTCAACCTGCTCCTCACCGAGTTCAAGCGCGAGCACCAGCACCTCGCGCTCGTGGTGGACGAGTTCGGCGAGGTGACGGGGCTCCTCACGATCGAGGACGTGCTTGAGCAGATCGTGGGGGACATCGACGACGAGTTCGACACCGTCGACACGGAGGCCGGGAACATAGTGAGCCTCTCCCGCGGGAAGTGGAGCGTGCGGGCGATCACCCACCTCACGCAGTTCAACCAGTACTTCGGGGCAAGCCTGTCCGATCCGCACTGCGAGACGATCGGCGGCATCATCTCGGACCGCCTCGAGCGCGTCCCGAAGCGCGGGGACAAGATCGAGGCCGCCGGCTTCCGGTTCTGCGTCACGGACGCGGACGACCGCCAGGCGAAGACGATCTCGATCGAGAGAATCCCGAGGACCGCCCCGAAGGCTGACGCGTCCTCTGGAGGCCGGTAGGGCAGGATGCCGGGAATGCTTCCGAGTGCCGCCCTCGCAGCTGCCGGGGGGATCCTTTTCTCCATCCCTTTCCTGCCGCTGCTTCCGGAAGCGGCGGGAACCGCCCTCGCTTTCCTCGGGTTCTTCCTCTTCTGCCTTTCCGTCTCACGGGCGAGCTCCCCGAAGGTGGGCGCGATGTCCGGCCTCCTATTCGGGCTTTTCTCCTTCACGCCCGGCCTCTCCTGGGTCTACCAGAGCCTTCATGTCTACGGAGGCCTGCCCGCCATCCTGGGGATCGCGGCGCTCCTCCTGCTCGCGTTCGCCAATTCGCTCTTCTGCTCCGCCGCCGCCGCGCTTTCCACGCTTGAGAGGACCGAGGCGGTCAGGACGGCCCTCGTCTTCCCGGCCCTTTTTACTCTTTTCGACTGGCTGCGGGGGAGCGCCCTCTGCTCCTTCCCGTGGGTTTCCATCGGGTACCTCCAGTCGGGAACGCCATTCGGCGGAATCGTGCCGATCCTCGGCACGTACGGAGCCGGTCTGGCGGCTTCCGTCGCGGCGGGATCGGCAGCAGCGGCAGTCCTGCACGGGCTCGCGCCAAAGGCGAGGGGAGCGGCGGCAGCCTCCGCAGCATTCGTCACGCTGCTCTGTGCCCTCGCGGGATTCGCCGGATGGACCGAGCCTGGACGCACGGTGCCGGTCCGCCTCGTGCAGCCCGGCCTTCCCCTCGCGGGACTCACCGGAATCGAACCCCTCACGGAAGAGGAGCGCATCCGCCGCACGGCAGCCGTGACGGGGAAAATCCAGGACCAGCGTCTCGTCATCTGGCCCGAATCAGTCGTCAACACGTCGATCCAGAGGCTCACGCCCCCGGCGGTCCGTGCGCTCGCCGACGCCTTCCCGGGCCCCGGGAGCAGCCTCGTGCTCAACTCATTCTGGGAACCGCACCCGCTTGAGTTCCGGAACTCCCTTTTCCTCATCCGCCCGGGGATGGAGTCGGAGCGCTACGACAAGCGCCACCTCGTACCCTTCGGGGAATACGTCCCCCCGGGCTTCCACTGGTTCGTTGCGGCGCTCGGAATCCCCATGAGCGACCAGACACCGGGGAAATACCTGCAGAAACCCTTCACGATTCCGGTGTACGGACTCACCGCCGCGCCAATGATCTGCTACGAAAACGCCTTCGGCGACGAACTGAGGGCCTTCTGGAGCACGGCCCCCGCAGGGCAGCCTCCCTCCCTGCTCGTCGTTTCCTCGAACCTCGCCTGGTTCTCCGAATCGGTCCAGCACCAGCACCTCCTCTTCAGCAGGCTGAGGGCGAAGGAAACGGCGCTTCCCCTCGTGTCAGTGAACAACAACGGCTCCTCCGCCGTCATCACACCGGACGGAGCGGTCGAGTCGAGGCTTGGAACCGTCCCCGGGGTTCTTGACGCCGAAGTCGTCACCCGAACCGGGGGACCGACGCCTTTCGTAAGGTTCGGGAACTTACCCGCAGCAGTCCTCGCGCTTCTTCTCGCCCTGCTTCCCGCGAGGGCGGTCCGCAGGAAGAAACAAAAGACCGACAAGCATCTAAAATAACTTTTTCATTTTTAAGCTCGATGACTGTGGCCTTCCTGCTGGAGAAAGCGGTCGTCATTCCCCTCCAACCAACGAGGGCTTACAGGAAAAAATGATTACTTTTCAGGAAGTCATCCTGCGACTGCAGGATTATTGGAACAAACAGGGCTGCGCGCTGCTGCAGCCGATCGACACCGAGGTCGGTGCCGGCACTTCCCACACCGCGACCTTCCTCCGGGCCCTCGGGCCGGAGCCCTGGCGCGCCGCCTACGTGCAGCCCTCGCGCCGCCCG
>CADBTW010000029.1 GCA_902797695.1 uncultured Sutterellaceae bacterium | reverse complement strand
TTGCTATCAAATGCCCCGTTTCCGCTTTAAGACCCCAGTGTTTTCAAGGCTTTGCGGGTTTTGTCAGTTATTCCCACTCAATCGTCGCAGGCGGTTTTCCGGAAATGTCGTAGCAGACCCGGTTAATGCCCTTCACCTCGTTGATGATCCGGTTCGAGACCTTGCCGAGGAGCTCATACGGGAGATGAGACCACTTGGCGGTCATGAAGTCCGTCGTTTCAACGCTGCGGAGCGAAACGACCCAGTCATAGGTCCGGCCGTCGCCCATGACGCCAACGGAGCGCACCGGGAGGAAAACCGTAAAGGCTTGGGACACCTTGTCGTACCATCCGGCCTTGTGAAGCTCCTCGATGAAGATCGCATCAGCCTGGCGGAGCAGGTCCGCGTATTCCTTCTTCACTTCGCCAAGGATCCGGACGCCAAGGCCCGGTCCCGGGAACGGATGGCGGAAAACCATCTCGCGCGGGAGTCCAAGCTGCACGCCGAGCTCTCGGACCTCGTCCTTGAAGAGGCCGCGGAGAGGCTCAAGAAGCTGCAGGTGCATATCAGGCGGAAGCCCGCCGACGTTATGGTGGGACTTGATCACCTTGGCCTTCTTGGTCTTCGCGGCAGCGGACTCGATCACGTCAGGATAAATGGTGCCCTGGGCAAGCCATTTCGCCCCGGAGAGCTTCTTCGCCTCCTCCTGGAAGCAGGCGACGAATTCCCGGCCGATGATCTTGCGCTTTTTCTCCGGATCCGTAACTCCCTTCAGCGCATTGAGGAAACGGGCCTCGGCGTCAACCACGACGAGCTTCAGGCCGAGGTTCTTCTCAAACGTCTCCTGGACCTGCTTTCGTTCATTCAGGCGAAGAAGGCCGTTGTCAACAAAGACGCAGGTCAGCTGCTGCCCGATCGCCTTGTGGATAAGGACAGCGGTTACAGAGGAATCGACGCCGCCGGAAAGCCCAAGGATAACCTCGTCCTTGCCGACCTTCGCACGGATGCTCTCGATCGCTTCCTTCGCGAAGTTCCCCATTTCCCAGTCCGGCGTGCAGCCGCAGATGCCGAGGACGAATCGCTGCAGGATCTCGCGGCCCTTTTCCGTATGGGTGACCTCCGGATGGAACTGCACGGCATAGAATCCGCGCTTTTCATCCGCCATTGCCGCGATCGGGCAGGAAGGGGTCGAAGCCATGACGACGAACCCCGGAGGAAGCTCCGAAACGCGGTCGCCGTGGCTCATCCAGACCTTCAGCATCCCTTCGCCTTCAGGTCCCTTGAAATCCTCGATTCCCTCGAGGAGCTTCGTGTGGTTGTGGGCGCGCACCTCAGCGTAGCCGAACTCGCGCTTCGTGCCGGGCTCGACCTTGCCGCCTAGCTGTTCGGCCATCGTCTGCATGCCGTAGCAAATGCCGAGCACCGGAACTCCAGCGGAGAAAACGGCAGGATTCGCCCTGTCGGTCGACTCCTCATAGGCGCTCATGTAGGAGCCGGAAAGGATGATTCCCTTCGGGTTGAATTCGCGGATGAACTCCTCTCCAACATCGCTCGCGTGGACTTCGCAGTACACGTGTGCCTCTCTGACCCGACGCGCGATGAGCTGAGTCACCTGACTGCCAAAATCGAGGATCAGGATACGATCGTGATTCATTGGGTGAACACCCTTAAAAAATAGAAAGAGAAAAACGGATGCACCCGCTCCCGGAATAGGGACGGACGCATCCGTTTATTTTAAGGCAATGCCAAAGGCATCAATCCGAATCAGGAACGATGGTAATTCGGAGCTTCCTTCGTGATCGTCACGTCATGGACGTGGGACTCGCGCATGCCGGCAGCGGTGATCTCGACGAAGCAGGCCTTGTGGCGCATGTCGTCGATCGTCGGGCAACCGCAGTAGCCCATCGAGGAATGGAGGCCGCCCATCAGCTGGTAGATGATCGCGGCGACCGGGCCCTTGTAGGGCACCATGCCTTCAATGCCTTCCGGAACGAACTTGGAAATGTTGCCCTGATTGTTGTCCTGGAAGTAGCGGTCGGCGGAGCCGTGGCTCATGGCGCCAAGGGAGCCCATGCCGCGGTAGGACTTGAACGTGCGGCCCTGGGAAAGGATCACTTCGCCCGGAGCTTCGTCAGTACCGGCGAACATGGAACCCATCATGACGGAGTAGGCACCGGCTGCGAGGGCCTTCGCGATGTCGCCGGAGAAGCGGATGCCGCCATCAGCGATAAGCGGAACGCCGGTCCCTTCGATTGCCTCGGCAACGTTGGAAACAGCGGTGATCTGGGGAACGCCGACACCGGCAACGATTCGGGTCGTGCAGATGGACCCCGGTCCGATGCCGACCTTGACGCAGTCGGCGCCGTTGTCAATCAGCGCCTTGGCAGCGTCGCCAGTCGCGATGTTGCCGCCGATCACCTGAACCTGCGGGTAATTCTTCTTCACCCAGTTCACGCGGTCGAGGACGCCCTGAGAGTGCCCGTGGGCGGTATCAACGCAGAGAACATCGACACCAGCTTCGACGAGCGCTTCGACACGCTCTTCAGTGCCTGCACCAACGGAAACGGCGGCGCCGCAGAGAAGCTTGCCGGTAGCGTCGTGGACTGCATTCGGGTATTCGGAAGCCTTGATGATGTCGCGGACGGTCATGAGGCCGGCGAGCTTGAACTCGTCGTCGACCACGAGAACACGCTCGAGGCGATGGGCGTGCATCAGGGCCTTTGCTTCCTCGATGGAAGCGCCCTTCTTCACGACAACGAGGCGTTCGCGCGGGGTCATCACGGAAGTAACAGGGGCGTCCTTGCGGTCTTCGAACCGAAGGTCGCGGTTCGTCACCATGCCGAGAACCGTGCGGTCTTCAGCGACGACCGGGAAACCGGAAATCCTGCGGAGGCGGGAAAGACGGAGCACGTCGCCGATCGTCATGTCAGGGCGAACGGTGATCGGGTCGTTCACGATGCCGGCTTCAAAGCGCTTCACCTTGCGGACTTCAGCAGCCTGGGCCTGCGCGGACATGTTCTTATGGATGATGCCGATGCCGCCCTGCTCAGCAAGAGCGATGGCGAGGCGGGATTCCGTAACCGTATCCATTGCGGCGGAAACGAGCGGAATGTTCAGCGAGATTTCGCGGGTGAGCTTCGTCTTCAGGGAAGTCTGGCGCGGCAGAACGTTGGAATACGCAGGGACAAGAAGAACATCATCAAAGGTGAGTGCTCTCTGTAGCAGTCGCATGGTCGTTAACCTCTATGCAAAAAAAAAAGAGTCCCCGGCAAGGGTGCTGCCGCGGTCCGAGCGCTCGAGCTTGTGAACTGCTCTGCGAATACTCGGATATAGGTTAACGGCGCATTATATATCCTGAAAAAGTTTACTGTCAAGCCACAAACCCGGGCTTAGAACACGGAAAACAACGTCCTTCTGAAAGCACATCGAGTAGGAGGCGGAGCTTCGCTCCGCCGTCCTC
>CADBTW010000028.1 GCA_902797695.1 uncultured Sutterellaceae bacterium | reverse complement strand
CGCAACCCTCAGACTGATTTTTTTACTAACAAAGGGGGGCCACATTTCATTGCGCTCCCTGGGGTCGGATCTCATTGCGCTTGACAAGTACTGTCTGCCGCTAATGAGCAGCCACCATCATCGTAGGCAAGAAGGTCGAGATATCCGGGAAAAAGAAGAGGATCACGACAACGAGGAGGTCTATCAGAATGAACGGAATGCAGCCCTTGTAAACCCGTTCGATCGTCACATCCTTGTCGTCCGCACCGACCGCTCCTGCAAGTGCAAAGGCGTTCAGGCCAACCGGCGGACTGATGCCCGCGATTTCGTTCAGCATCATCGCGATGATGCAGAACCAAATCGGGTTGAACCCGAGCTCCATTGCAACCGGGAAGAGAATAGGAAGTGTGAGGGCGAAGACCGCTGCCTGCGCCATGAACATTCCGAGAAGGAACCACAGCGCGATGATGGCGAGGAGCACTGCGAGCGGAGCGATGTTCCAGGTCTTCAGGGCCTCAGCGAGATCCATCGGAAGTTGTGTGAGGGTGAGGAAGCGGCTGAAGAACATCGCAGTCACGATGATGAAGACAAGCATCGCGGTACCGTTTGCGGATTCCCGAAGCGACGCCTTGATGGTTTCCCAGTTGCGGAGCTTCCCGTTCGCGATTCCAAACACAAGGGTACCCAAAGCGCCAACGCCGCCTGCTTCCGTCGCTGTGAAGAACCCGGTGTACATCCCGACGATCACGCCGCCACCAAGAAGCATGATCGGCCACATGGCGATGAGGGCCTTCACGCGGTCGAGAATCGTAACCTGATACTCATCCTCAGAGATCGGAGCGAGGGTCGGGGTAACCTTCGCGCGAAGGTACATGAAGAGAGAAAAAATGCAGGCAGTCAGCACGCCGGGAATGATTCCCGCCATGAAAAGCTGGGCAACGGATACGCCGGTGAAAAGCGAGAAGAGGATGAACATCCCTGAAGGAGGGATCATGCAGGCGAAAGTTCCCGCTGAAGCGATCGAACCAAGTGCGAATGCCTTGTCGTAGCCCCGCGATGACATCGCCGGGTACGCGACCTTCCCGAAAACGCTCGCAGTAGCCATTGAGCTGCCACAGATCGACCCGAAAGCGGCACTTCCAAAGGAAGAAGCAATCGCGAGCGACGCCGGCACAAGTGCGAACATGATGTGGATGCAGTCGAAGGCCTGCTTCGCGAAGCCCCCGCGGGCCGCGAACGATCCCATCAGCATGAAGAGCGGAAGGACTGTAAAGGTCGGGGTCGCGATCGTGGTGTAAAGCGTTTCCCCCAAAAGAGAAAGCGCCGCGTCAAAGCCGAGAATCGCGGTCGTTCCGAGAATGCCCGTGATGAGGAAGGCGGCAACGAGCGGCACCCCGAGCACGAGAAGCGCCAGAAGACCGAGCATGCCGCAGACGCTGATTGTCGTGAAATCCATGGCGTTTTCCCTCCTACTTTCCACGGATCGCGTGGATGATGGAGAAGACAACCTGCAGGCAGTAGGTTGCCATTCCAAGCACCATCACGGCTTTCACGGGCCAAACATAGAGAGGCGTCGTGTTCGCCATCACGGCCTCGTTCGTCTCGAAGGAATCAAGAGCCGAAAGGGCGCAGGCGTAAGTGGCAACCGCCATGACGATGAGCGTTGCGAGGCATCCGATCGCCTTGAGGCCCCGGCGGAGAGGTGACGGAAGCCGGTCAAGCAAAACCGCGATCCTCACGTGCTGTCCGCTTCGCTCGCAGTTTCCGAGCCCGAAGTAGACGCTTGCGACGACAAGAAACGTCGCGGTTTCCATGATGCCGAAAACCGGGTGTCCCAGATTCCTCAGGGTGACGTCTGCGGAAACCATGAGCATCACGGCCATGAGGAAGTAACCCGAGCATTCGGCCAGGCCCCGGTTGATCGCTGTGATTATTTTTTCCATGAAGGGGAGAAAGGCTGAAGAGATCAAAAACGACGTCCGGCCGGCCTTAGGAACGGGGTCTCCGAACGAAACTGAACAGACGGCAGGAGCAAGGGCCCGCGTTCCGGGCCCTCGCTTCTTGCGGGGTACTGCTTACTTCCCGCGCAGCTTGTAGAAAAGCGCGTAGACCTTGTCCAGTGTCGCCTGCGCGTTCGGAAGCCCGGCCTGGGTCGCTTCCTTCACCCACTGCTTCTTGTTTTCGGAAAGCGACTTCAGGGATTCCCACTGCTTCAGGTCGGCCGCGGACATGAAGGTGACCTTGCAGCCCGCCTTCTTCTCCTGGGCGATTACCTCCCTGAACTCCTTCTCCTCAAGCGAGGCGATCTTCGGAAGAGCCGCCACGGCCGCATCCGCAAACGCCTTCTGAATATCAGCGGGCATCGAGGCAAGGCGCTGCGAGTTGATCGTGATGATGAAGGGCACCGCGTTCACGAACTTGTCCATCACGAAGATGTTCGGCGCCGTTTCGTCCATCTTCGTCATGCGGATCGAGTCGATGTTCGAAAGGACGGCGTCAACCACCTTCGTCTGGAGCGCCATCACGCAGTCGCCCCACGGAACCGAAACCGGCTGCGCGCCGAGCTCCCGAAGGATCGGGAGATGCCAACGGGAGGCAGAGCGCACCTTCATTCCCTTCAGGTCCGAAAGCTTCTTCACGGGCTTCGTTGCAGTAGCCGCGTACGTCATAACGGCGTAAGAGAGAAGAGGCGTGTTCTTGTACTTCAGGAGCTCGTCCTTCATCACCGGAATCGTCTTGTAGACCTGATCGTAGAAGTCGAGAAGCATCCGGTAGTTCTTGCCGCGCTCGTTGATCGTGTTGATCGCGTTGTTCGCGAGAAGTTCCTTCGGGTAGTAGTTGATGTTCACGACCCCGCAGTCAACCACACGGTTTTGGATTCCCTTCAGGACTTCGTTTCCCTTGATGAGGGACTGTCCCCAGAAGATGCGGAATTTGACGGCGCCCTTCGTGAGGCGGGTGACTTCGTCCAAATAGGCCTTCTCCGCGCGACCGCGGAAGCTGTTCTCCACGGCGTGTGTGCTGAATGTAAAACGAAATACTAAAGTGCTCCTAAACGAAATTTAAAAGTGTCCCACCTCTCGAGGAGAACACCTTGTCGCTGGAGCAGG
>CADBTW010000027.1 GCA_902797695.1 uncultured Sutterellaceae bacterium | reverse complement strand
CCTGCTCCAGCGACAAGGTGTTCTCCTCGAGAGGTGGGACACTTTTAAATTTCGTTTAGGAGCACTTTAGTATTTCGTTTTACATTCGGTACTGCCTCGAAGCGCCTAAAACGGTAAGTTCGCCTTCTAAAATCCGGCTCAGGACCACGTCTTTGATCTCCTGAGGGTATGGCATTTTTATCTCCTTCCTTTATTGATCACCTCTCAGAAAGATATTCTGACACTCTATGTAAGCGCGTCGAATGGATCCTGCAGCTGACAGACAATCTGACAAAAGACGGCAAATCCAGTCCGGACGCTCTTTGTGGGGAAGTTTTCATTTCTTATGACGAAAAACCCGGAATTCAGGCCAAGGGGAACGTGGCCCCCGACAAGCCTCCAACACTGAAACACGGGCAGATGGGACGGGACTATGAGTACAGGAGGTACGGAACGGTTTCACTGCTTGCCGGGATAGATTTGTTGAACGGACAAGTGACAGGGCTCGTCCGAGAAACGCATAACAGCGAAGACTTTATTGATTTTTTGGAAAAGATTGACAAAAAATACGATCAGGATCTCAAAATCCACATCATTCTTGACAACCATTCCGTTCATACTTCAAAGAAGGTGATGGCGTTTTTGGCGAAGAAGCCGGGACGGTTCAATTTCACCTTCACTCCGAAGCACGCCTCATGGCTCAACCTGATCGAAAGCTTCTTCAGCAAGCTTGCAAGACAGGCATTGAAACACTTGCGTGTTTCATCGAAGGAAGCGCTGATCAAGCACATTTATGACTGGCTCGACGAAATAAACGCCGACCCCGTTGTCTACCGGTGGAGATGGCGTCTGGAGGACATTCAGAGCGCATTCAAGTAAGCGGAAGAAAAGGGCCTCTCGACGACTGTATCGAGAGGCCTTTTATGCAGTTTAAATAATTAACGAATTTAAAGAATGTAATTCTAGTCCGGATTCGGAAAGCCTGGAAACCGCCCGGGGCCGCAGACCCCCGGGCGGTTTTTTCTTCCCTTTCTCATCCCCCGAAAAAAGGCCCAGGGCAGGGAACGGCCACGGGCTTCCCACGCGGCTCCCGGGCTCCCGCTATAGAAGAGCCGCAGGTTCCGGGCGAAAGGCATTCCCGAAAGCGAAAAAACTCTCCCTCCGAACCCGGGAGACGCGCTTCCCGCGCGTTCCGTCGTTCGGAGGGAGAGAGGAGAAAACCTTTTCCCGGGTCAGGAGACCTTTAGGCCGCCTTCGCGCGCTTCGCGCATTCCTGGGCGGCGACGCGGCCCCAGATCACGGCGGCGACGAGCTGCGAGCCGTCGAGGTAGTTGTCGTAGAAGAGCCCGCCGATCGCGTTCCCGGCGGCGTAGAGCCCGGGGACCGCCTTCCCGTCGAGATTCAGCACCTCAGCCTTCGTGTTGATCTTCGGGCCGCCGAAGGTCGTCGTGAGGCCGCCCGAGAACTCGAACCCGTAGAACGGGGGCTTGTCGATGATGTTCGGCTTCTCCATCGTCGCCTTCACCTTGAGGGTCGAGCCCTTTCCGGCGCGGCAGGCTTCGTTGTACTCCTTCACGGTCGCGGCGAGCGTATCGGCCGGAATCCCGCACTGCTTCGCGAGCTCCTCAATCGTGTTCGCCTGGAAGATCGGGGCCTTCGCCTTCTGGTAGCGCTTGAAGCGCTTGTCGACGATCGGCTCGTTCCTCACCTTGCTGTCGAGGATGATGAACGCGCGGTTCTCGGGGACGAGCTTCGGCGTGTTCTGGCCGACGTAGACATAGGTGTTCGCCTCGTCCACGTAGCGGTGGCCCTGCGGGTTCACGCAGATGCCGAAGTTCACCATGTTGGAGGGGTTCGCGCGGGTCTCGGCGTGGATCGGCCCCGCGTGGTACTGGTCCATGTTGACGTACTGCGGGAAGAAGTCGCGGAGGAGCGTAATGTTCTCACCCGTGGTCACGGCGGACCCGCGGAGCGGCATCCAGGCGACGGCGCCGCCCATGTACTGCGTGATGAGGCCCTTGTTGTTGCTGAAGCCGCCGGTGCACATCACGACGCCGCCCTTTGCGCGGATCGTGACGAGGCCCTTCGGGGTGAGGCACTTAACGCCCGTGCACCGGAGCATGTCGTCATGCATGACCTCGATCACCTTGTGGCTCGTGAGGATCGGGACCCCGAGCTTGTCGAGCTGCTTCATCATGTCGTCGACCAGCTGCGAGCCGCCCGGCTGGATCGGGCCCGTCACCTCGTGGCAGCGGCCGAGCATCGGGGGGATCTGGATGTCGAGCTTCTTCCACTTCACGCCGCAGCGGTCGGTGAGCCACTGGATCACGCCCGCGGACTCCTCGCAGTACATCTTCATCAGGTCCATGTCGCAGCGGTGCCGGGACACTTCGACCATGTCGTGGAAGAAGGAGTCGAGGGAGTCCTTCACGCCGTCCCGCTTCTGCACCCAGGTGCAGACGGCGTTGAAGTTCCCGCCCGCGTAGATCGTGTTCCCCATCGGGGAGAAGCACTTTTCGAGGATCACGGGCTTCGCGCCGCGGTCCGCGGCCTCGATCGCGGCGGACAACCCGGCGCAGCCCGCGCCGACGATCACCACGTCGTACTCGAGGGTCTTTCCGGACTTGCCGGAGGCCGCGGCCTTGGCGGAAGCGGCGGTGGAAACGGCGGCGGCTGCCGAGCCCGCGAGGCTCGCGGCGAGGAAGCGACGGCGGGAAGTGCTGATGGTCATTCTTTTCTCCTTTTGTTCAATCGGCTCCGGACGGGGGAGCTTTCTGTTCCCGGCTCCTCTCCGGATGGTTCGAACTCTAGTCCCGCCTTCTTCCCAATCGTTAACGCGCAACAATCGGTTGAATCATAAATACAATTTATCAATTGTTTTAATTAATAAAATTTTTACCTTGCATATGGTATTTCGCTGGTATCATCAGATAAAGACAATTTCATTGCATTTTCATCCACGCAAATGACGGCACTTCCCGGGGACGGGGTTTTCAGGCGGGCCTTCTTCTGCCGCGCGGCGAAGCTCCGGAGCATCCGGCGCGCGGCGGAGTCGTACGGGCTTTCGGGCGAGGACGCGCTCGGGCTGCTTTCGGAACTCGAGGCGGAGACCGGAGGCGCGCTCTTCGAGCGGACAAACCGCGGGTCGTTCCTCACCGGCCGCGGCGAGCAGCTCTACGGCGCCTGGCGAGACGCGGCGGAGACGCTCGAATCGCTTTCAGGAGGCGGAAGCCCAGGCCGCTCGCTCACGCGCACCTATTCCATAACGGCTCCGGTCACGACAGGAGCGTTCCTCGTAGCGCCCGCTGCGGCCGAGGCGGCAAGGAAAAACCCGGGAGCGTTCTTCGACCTCCGGTTCACGAGCGGATCGTTCCACCCGCTCTGGGACGGCGCGGACCTCCGGATCGGACACGGGCCGTACCGGCTTGAGGAGGTGGAGACCTTCCGGATCGGAAAGGTGCGCCGGATCGTGGTCGCCTCGCCCTCCTACTTCGAAACGCACCCGGGCGTCAGCAAGCCTGACGACCTCGTGCGGCCCGAGGTGTTCGGCGCGCGTGACGCGGTCGAGACCGGGACCGTCGTGTTCACGAAGGGGAAGAAGCGCTCCGCGATCTCTTTCCACCCGGCGGTCGCGATCCGGAACCACCTCGCGAGCCTCGAATGCGCGCTTTCCGGCGCCGGAATCGCGATCCTCGTGCCGCTCTTCCTCGCGCGCCGCCCGATCGAGGAAGGAAGGCTCGTGCGGCTCCTCCCCGAGTGGAGCCTTCCCCCGCTCCCCATCAGGGCCTTCACCGCGCGGGGGAGGACACCGGGCCCGGTGCTAGACGTGATCCGGGAGCTCCGGGAAAGGTTCCGTGCGGACCCGGCGTTCGAACTTGATGGGGAGGTGCACGAATGAAGCCGCGGTTCACGTTCGACTCCTGGCTCATGCTGCAGGAGCTCGCCGAAGCGGGAAGCCTCGGGCAGCTCGCCGCGAAGCGCGGGATCTCGCCCTCCACCGCGCTTCGCAGGCTCCGGGCGCTCGAGAAAGCATCGGGGAAGCGCCTCTTTACGATCCTCGGCGGCCGCGCGGTCCTCTCGCCGAACGGCGTCGTTGCCGCAGCGAAGGCGATGGCCGCCGTGAAGACGCTCCTCGGTGCGCCGCTCCCCGCGTCGGACGGGAAGCCCGTTCCGGTCGTGGTCGACCCGAAGTTCGGGATCTCGTCCGCTTCAGCCTTCCTTTCCGCCGCCGCCCGGAGCACCGGGCTTTCCTTCCTTCTTTCGGAAGGCGAGGCGCCGGAGGATGAGGAGTTCCCGGGACTCGCCATTTCGGTCCGGAGGAACCTGCCGCGGGGCGAAACCCCGCTCCGGGAGTTTCCGAGAACCCTCGCGGGGAGCCTCCTCTACTTCAAGAGCCACGAATTTCCCTTTTCGGTCGGAAGCCTCCGAGACCACACCCTGATCGGGATCGCGGGCGACAGTGCCTTTTCCCGGATCCTCGGGGTCGGCAGGAACCGGATTCTCGTCCCCGGGATCGACGCCGGGGTGCGGCTCGCCCGGGAAGGGGCGGGAATACTCCTCGGGATCAGCCTCGAGCGGCTGAAGGCCGAAGCCCAGGTCGGCTCCCTCACCGCTGTTCCCGTCGCGTCGGAAACAGGGGAATTCCTTTCCATCCGCGCGGGCGCTGCCGTGTTCGCCCTTTCGGAATACTTCGCGGCCCTGTAGGCCGCGGAGAGCACGCTTGGGCTGAGCCTGCCTGCGGCAAAGACGACGCTTCAAAAAGGAAGCGGGAACGCGCCCTCCCTGACGATCTCCCGGTAGCCCGCCTTGTTCGTGTTCCCCTCGGTGCTGATGAGGAGGACACGGGACCCGGGGCCGAGCCCCATTTGCTCCTTCACTTCGGCGAGCTCTGGCCGCCTGAGGACCAGGTCGAGGAGCCCCATGGTGACCGCGCCGGACTCCCCCGACACGATTCCCTCGTCCCCGGGGAGCGGGTTCGCATAGAGCCGCATCCCGTGCGCCGTGACGTAGTCCGGGCACGCGAAGAAGAATTCGCAATAGTCCCTCAGGATCGGCCAGACGACGCTGCAGGGCGTTCCGCAGTTGAGCCCCGCCATGATGGTTTCGGGAGCTCCGGGAATGGAACAGGATCGCCCGTCCTCCGCCTTTGCCGATTCGTAGACGCAGGCGACCGTCGTGGGCTCGACAACCGAAATCACGGGCTTCTCAGGAAGGACCGCCGCGAGGTACGCCGCGACCCCTCCCGCCATCGAGCCGACGCCTGCCTGCAGGAACACGTGCGTCGGGGCGCCAGCGACATCCGTCATTTCGTCCAGCGCTTCCTTCGCCATCGTGAGGTAACCCTGGATGATCCACGTGGGTACCTTCTCGAACCCGTCCCAGGACGTGTCCTGGATCAGGAACCAGCCGTTCTCGTCGCTTTTCCTCTTCGCGAGCCGCACGGTGTCGTCGTAATTGAGGTCCGTCACGAGCACCTCGGCGGGGCCCACGCGCCGGATCGCCTCCGCCCGCTCTTCGACCGTCCCCCGCGGCATGTAGACGTGGACATGGCAGCCGAAAAGGCCTCCCGCGTAGGAGATGCCCCGCCCGTGGTTTCCGTCGGTCGCCGTGACGAAGGTCATCGCTTCCACGGCCTTCCGGAGTTCTCCCTTCTGGAGGTCGTCTGGCGTCGTGCTTCCCGGATCGAGCCCGAGCTTTTCGCAGATGATCCGGAACATCGCCCAGGTGCCGCCGAGCCCCTTGAAGGCGTTGAGCCCGAAGCGCTTCGACTCGTCCTTCACGAAGATCTCAGAGACACCGAGCTTCGACGCGAGAGCACGGAGCCTTACGAGCGGCGTCTTCCGGTAGGAGCGAAGGCTCCGGTGGAACCTCAGGACTTCCTTCGCCCCCTTTTCGCTAAAGAGGGCCGGTAGCGGCGCCCGATCATCTCTTCTCGTCCAAAGGGCGTTGATCCCGATCGCGGTCTTCCATTCCTGACGGCTCACGAGCTTTCCTGTCATTTCGAATTCCCCGAAGAAGTCCTGACCGATCTGAAGTTTAGGGGATTTCTCCAAAACAGCACTCAAGGGATCAAGGAACCGGCTCCGTACCGCTCAAAGAAGCGCCGCCATGTAATACGGGAGGTAGAGAACGCTGTTCTCTTCCCTTATTTCCCCGTGATGCAGCACGATGCCTTCGCCGATTCTCTGCCGGAACTTTTCCTTCAGTCGCGTGAGCGACTTGATGCTTTCCGAACCTGATGACTTTGCCTCGATCGGAATGACCTTTCTCCCCTGCCGGATCAGGAAGTCGATTTCAAGGTCTGTCCTTCGCGTTTCCTTGTCCGTTTCCGTATAGAAGTACGCCCGATGACCGTTCGATCTCAGGCACTGCGCGACGACGTTTTCCACGATCATGCCTTCGTTCACATGAAGCTTGTCGAGCAGGATGTCCCGATAAAGCTCGTTCTCGAGATACGGCCTGTCGCGGAAGGCGAGCGAAACGAGAAGCCCCGTGTCCATCATGTAGCACTTGAAGGAAGGGGAGCTCGTGCTGAGGTTGAAGGCCGCGCTGGGATCGTCGACCTTTCGCGCGAGGTTGACGATCATCGCTTCCTCGAGCCACCGGACGGGGCCGCTGTAGTCCCTGACACGGGCGTTTGCGTTGATGTGGGTGAGTACGAAGCGCTTGTCGTGCTTCGAGAGCTCGGAGGGAATGCGGTCAAAGAAATTCCCGACGTAATCCGGGTTTTCCTCCCGCTGGGTTTCCATGTCCGACTTGTACAGGGAGAGGATTCCCTGCTTCGCGAAATCCACCTTGCCGAAATCCCGCGTTTCAACAAAGGCGGTCACCGCCTGCGGCATGCCGCCGACCAGCATGTACTCTCGGAAGGACTTCATGAGCGGCTGGTGCAGCTTCCCCACGGGCTTCCTTTTCTCCAAGTGGTCCCGGAGCACCGGAATCGTCATGGAGTCGCCCTGCGCGAGGAGAAACTCCTCGTAGTCCATCGGAAGGACCTCAATCGCGTACTCTTCGGACGGGATCAGGATGTCCTTGCTTTTCTTGGTAATCCCGGCAAGGGACCCCGTTTCGAGGTAGTCGTACCGGCCGTCCTCGACAAGCGTCTTCAGGGCCTGCCGTGCGGCAGGGAAGAGCTGCACCTCGTCGAGAATGATGAGGGACTCCCTCGGATAGAGCCGGGTCTTGTAGACAAACTGCAGGGTCGAGAAAAGGTTGTCGAGGTCCTCAAGGCTGTTCGTGAAAAGCTCCTTCACTTCCGGGCGGGCCTTGTCGAAGCGAATCAGAAGATACGAACGGTAGGCCTCCTTCCCCAGCTTCTCGGCAAGAGTCGTTTTCCCGACGCGGCGCGCTCCCTTGAGGAAGAGGGAATAGCGTGGGGCGTACTCTCTCTTCCACTTCAGCATTTCCTCGTAAATCTTTCGCTCAAACAAGGCGTTCTCCAACTGATTTCACATTTGCGAAGGTATTTTAGGCCATATATTTCACGTTTGCGAAAGAAATTTCTCGCCAGTTTTTCACGATTGCGACAATTTTTTCTAGGTGTTTTTTCACGTTTGCGAAAGCTGGAGTTCCCCTCAGGGACATTGTTGGCACCGCATGCGGCATGAATGGTTCGAACGCAGGAAAACGCTGCCGCCCGAGGGCTCAGGGGGAAGGACTCGTGGCATTCCCTCATTCCTTCCGGGAGTTTGGATTACGCAGTTCCGGAGCGAAAGAGCCGTGGGTTCCCGAACCACGGATCCTTTCCTTCGCACGGACAGACAAAAGCCCTGCCTCGATCCAACAAGATAGGAGGCAGGGCCTCGTCCGGGCCCCGGGACGGCGGAACACGTGTCCCAGTGATCCCAAAAATGCGTTCCGCCGGCCGGGGCCGCCTTCAGGCCTTCCGGGGAAGGCCTTTCAGAGGTTTTTCATTAGGCCGGAACGCCGAAGGCGAGCGGCGCGGGAGGCGTCATGCGGATCATCTTGCGGTTGATGTCCTTCACGGTCGCGGCGCCGGTGAGCGTCATCGCGACCACGAGCTCCTTCTGGATCGTGCGGGCCATGAGCTCGACGCCGTCAGCGAGCGCGCCGTGAGCGCCGCGGACGAAGTGGCGGCCGGCGAGGCACGCGTTCGCGCCAAGCGCGATGTACTTCTCGACGTCGGTTCCGCGCTTCACGCACCCGTCCACGAGGATCATGCAGCGGCCGTGGATAGCGTCGGCGATCTCGGGGAGGACCTCGGCGGTCCCGGGTTCGTCCGCGAGGACGCGACCGCCGTGGTTCGAGACAACGATGCCGGCGGCGCCAGAGTTAAGGCACTGGAGCGCCTCGTCAACCGTCATGATGCCCTTGAAGAAGAGCGGGAGCGGGCTCGCCTTCACGAGCTCGCGGAGCTGCTCCGGAGTCTTCGGCTCAACGGTCTGGCCCTTCGTCGCGCGGGCGGCGCGGCCGGCCGAGTCGAGGTCGATCGTGAAGGCGACGACGCCCGCGTTCGCCGCGATCTTCATCCTCTCGATGATGTCCTTCTGGCGGCGGGGCTTGAGTCCCACGATCGCCTTGTAGCCGTGGCTCTTCAGGGTCTGGAGGCGCTCTTCGAAGACGTTGAGCGGGTCGCCGATGCCGTCAGCAACGGCGCCGAGGGTCCCCGCCGCGGTGCAGCCGCCGCAGATCGCGTTAACGAACTCGGCTTCCGTCAGGTGCCCGCCCATGTTGTAGGTGGTGCCGCCGGTCGGAGCGGCCATCACCGGCATCGAGAGCTTCTGCCCGAAGAAGTCGAACGTGGTGTCGGGCTTATGGACGCCATGCACGACGCGGCCGTTCAGGCGCACCGCGGCGAGGCTGTCGTAGTTCGCCTGGAAGGAGCGGCTCGCGCCCATCCCGCCGAACCCCGGGACCTGCCCGATGCAGGGGCCGCGCCCGTTGCACTCGGGGCAGACGTAGCAGCGCGGCATCATCATTTCGCGCGCCCGGTCGAGCACCTGCTTCATCTTGAGGTTCTTCCCGCTGAGCGGGCGGATCTCGGGCTTCTTCTCCTCGGCCGCCTGGGCGACGACCGGGATCCCGCCGATCGTGGAGGCGGCGGCGAGCGCGGCGCCGGCGCGGAAGAGGTTCCTGCGGTTGAGGTCGATTTCGGACATCTGTTCTCTCTCCTATATGGTTTTTGTCTGCTCGGGGCCAGGGGAAGGCCTTCGAGCGCAGCTTCAGGGCTGAACTCCTAGGTACTCTACCCAGCGGCCTCTTCCTCCGAAAGAACTATGCGCCTCGTGAATTCGGGGAATGCACGGTTAAAATTCCACGCATTAACAAGGCACGAAAAAGGATTGGCAGTCCGGCAACGCCGGGCAAGGCGGAGGGAGCATGCCGCAGGAAAAAGAGAAGAAGACGGGAAAGCAGCCGGCCGGCACCGGGGAAGGACCCGAGCGGGAGATCCTGAAGGACGGCGCGCGGGCGTTCGTCGAGTTCGCTCAGACGAAGAGCGTGCTCGAAGCGTCGAAGCGGATAGGAAAGAGCCAGCCCTCGGCCTCCCGCGACATCGCGGGGCTCGAGGCGTCGCTCGGGGTCGAGCTTCTCGACAGGTCGGTCCGGCCGATCAGGCTGACGCCAGAAGGCGCGGCGCTCGCGAAGTTCCTCGACGCCGAGCAGGACCGACTCGGAAAGTTCCTCTCCGGGCTTCGCGAAGCGAACGCGATCCGGCCCCCTGTCGGGATCGGGATCTGCGAAAGCCTCGACTGGAGC
Source organism: uncultured Sutterellaceae bacterium (assembly GCA_902797695.1). Taxonomy (GTDB): domain Bacteria; phylum Pseudomonadota; class Gammaproteobacteria; order Burkholderiales; family Burkholderiaceae_F; genus Mesosutterella. The sequence continues at coordinate 5,727 of CADBTW010000027.1, read as the reverse complement.
TTTTCGCACGTGATCGCGACGCGGCTAAGTGACCGCTTCTCCACGATGCGGCTCGAGATCGGGTCGAGCGGGACGCTGATCCCGGGCCTTTACGACGGGGCGCTCGACATGCTCTTCTGCTCGAACCCGTTCCTCAGTCACGAAGACCTCGTCCGGATTCCGGTGTTCGAGGAGCCCTCGGTCCTCATCTTCCCCGAAACATTCAGCCTCGCGTCGCTCCCGCGGCCCCTCAGGCTCCAGGACCTCCGGACCTGCGGCCTGCCGCACGTCCGGTGCTCGAAGAAGAACGAGTCGGGCGTGAGCGAAACGAGCTTCTTCGCGAAGCTCGAGCTCGAATTCCCGAGCCGGATCGTCGTGAACGAGAACGCGCTTCTCCTGCAGCTCGTCGCATCCGGCTCGGGCTGGGCGATCGCGCGGCCGACGTCGCTCGCCCAGCACCCTGAGCTCGCGCTCCGCGTGAAGGCGGTGCCGATCCCGGAGTCCGCCCCTTCCCGGCGCGCTTCAGTCGTTATCCGGAAAGGGGGCCGGTACTGGGCCGCGGAAGCTGTCGCCGAAGCCGCGCGCGTCGCCTACCGCGAGGACGTCGCCCCGATCGTGTCCCGGATCCTCCCCTGGGCCGCGAAGGATCTCTTCACGTTCACGGGGACAGAGCCCGGCGCGTTCGAGCGGGTTCCGGCGATCGCGGCCTGAAACGTTCCTCTCAAGCCGCGCGTTCTGTTTTCAGAAGGTGATCAGCGCGAGCCCCGCGCCGCAGGCGACGATCCCGAGGACCTGCCGGAGAGAGAGGACGTCGTGGTAGAAGAAGTACCCGAGGAGGACGAGGACGATCGTTGTTCCGGCGCCGCCGACAAGCTGCGCCGTGCTGATCGGCCACCCGGCGCGGTATGAGAAGATGTACCCGGCCTCGAGCCCGACCACCGCGGCCCCGAGCGCGAACGCGGTCCAGTTCGCGCGGCTGAACTCCGTTGCTATCCCCGATCCCCTGCTTGTGAGTAAAAAAAGCACCACCGCGACGACGGCCGCCGTGAGGTAGGTGACGGTGAGCGACGCGAACGGGTTGATCTCTCGCGGCGTCCCCTTCGCGCTCACGTTGTAGAGCGTGTTCGCGGCGATCACGAGAAGCATCGGAAGAAGCATCTGGAGGGACATGTCCTGCACACCTGTGGAAAGGAAAAAACGGGCGGAATCCGGCGATTATATCGGCCGGGTCCAGGCCCTGGCCCTCAGCCTTCGGCGTTCCCGGCTGTTTTCCTCGCGGCCTCGCGCGCCTGCTCGCGGTACTCGCGGGGCGTAAGCCCGGTTTTGTCCCTGAAGCACTTCCCGAAGCGGCTCGCCTGGTTGAAACCGACGTCCCCCGCGATCCGGCCGATCGGGAGCGCGGTCCCGCTGAGAAGCTCCGCAGCGCGCTTCAGCCTGTATTCCATGAGGCACCGGTACGGGGTCGTCTGCATGGTTCGTTTGAAGCACCGGAGGCATTCCGAGACGCTCACGTGGGCACTCTCCGCGATCGCGTCAAGCGTCACGTCTTCCGTGTAGTGCTCCTCGATATAGGCGAGGAAGAGCCGCATGCGGGAAGCGGCCGGGTCCGGCCGGGACTCCTTCGGGAGCTCCGCGTTCCGGAGGACGAGGAGCGTGATTTCGGAGAGCCTCGAAAGGACTTCGTACGGATAGAACCGGTCCTTCTTCTTTTCGAGCGCGAGAAGCCCCCGGACGCGCGTAAGCACTTCCCGCTCCCACTCAATTCCCGTCCGGAACCGGACGTACCGGAGCCCTGCCCGGCCCTCAAGCTCCTCCACAAGCTCCCCCGCCGGGCTCCCGAAGTAGAACTTGAGGAAGTAGTCCGGGAAAAGGAGGCTGAAGTAGTGGCTCCCCGCGGGGTCCTCGACGAGGTGCACGACGTTCCTGTTGATGAGGATCCCGTCCCCCTCCTCGAGCTTCACCGTTTCATAGAGCGACCGGACCGAGATTTCGCCTGATTCGACGAGGAGAAACTGCAGGTCCTCGTGCCAGTGCATCACCCGGAACCCGGGGTTCACGGGGTAGCTCCGTCCCCCCTCCACCTCGATCAAGAGGTACGGGAACCCGGTCTTCGCGTTGAGGTTCACGGAGTTGATGTACCCCTCTTCTGCCATTTTTCTTTCTTCAGGTTGCATTTCGGAGATATTTTGATAATCCAATCCGTTCTGAGGATATTTTATAGTCCTTCACGGGAATATTCTGCCAATCACAAAGGACAATTCACCAGCGCCGCGGGAAAAGGGAAGGCATTCTTGAAGAAAAGGATGGCGCTCTTCCAGCCTTCCTTCCTTGTCATCCATGAAGGGCCGCTGGAAAAGAGGAAACGCCGGATCCGTGCGGGCGGTAGTAGATTTGGCTCGTCAAGAAGAAGGCTTACGCGAAGCCCCGGGGAGGAACGAAGGATGAGCGGGTTTTCAGAGCAGTACATGCCGGAGATCATCGGGACGCGGCGGCGCTTCCACAGGCGCCCGGAGCTCGGGTGGACCGAATTCGAGACGACGGCCTTCATCATCACGCGGCTCGAAGCACTTGGGTACGAGGTCCACACGGGCCGCGAGATCATTAACCCGGACCACGTGCTCGGGCGCGACCCCAAGGCCGTGTCGGAGGCCGAGGCCCGGGCACTTTCGAACGGCGTCCCCGAAACGCTCCTCAGGCGGATGGACGGGTTCACCGGGGCGGTCGGGATCCTCGACACGGGGCGGCCGGGGCCGGTCGCGGCGTTCCGGTTCGAGATCGACGCGCTGCCGATCCAGGAGATCACGGATCCGGCGTCAGGCCACCTCCCGGCTGCCGGGGGATTCGCGTCCGAGATCCCGGGCCGCATGCACGCCTGCGGGCACGACGCACACGCGGCGATCGGGCTCGGGCTCGCGAGGTGGGCCTCCGAACACCGTTCCGAACTTCGTGGCCGGCTGAAGATGATCTTCCAGCCTGCGGAAGAAGGAACGCGGGGAGCCGCCGCGATGGCGGCATCCGGCATCGTGGACGACGCGGACTGGCTCTTCGGGGCACACGTCGGCGCGCCCGCGAAGCCTGGCGAAATCTTCATCGTCGAACGAGGCTTCATGGCGACGACGAAGTTCGACCTCGACTTCACGGGAGTTCCCTCCCACGCGGGGGCTGCGCCAGAGAAAGGCCGGAGCGCGCTCCTCGCCGCCTCCGACGCCGCGCTCCTCATGTCCGCGATCCCGAGGACGAGCCAGGGCGACACCCGGATCTCGGTCGGAAAGCTCGCTGCCGGCGACGGGCGGAACATCACGCCTTCGCACGCCCACATGGAGTGCGAGGTGCGGGGATCCACCTGGGACGCGAACAGCTTCATGTTCGGGCGGGCGAGGGAAGCGGCGGCGGGCGCCGCGGCGGCCTTCGGCGTGAAGTGCGTCCTCACGAAGACCGGCGAAGCATCCGACCTCTTCTCCACCCCGGCCGCGGTCGACGTGATGCGGCGGGCGGCAACGAGGGTCTCGGGGACGCGCGCAAAAGTGGTTGAGGAATGCTCCGGGTCCGAGGACTGCACGATGCTGATGCGCTCGGCCGAGGCTCACGGCGGGAACGCCGGCTTCTTCCTCTACGGCTGCTCGAACCGCGGGCACCACCGGCCGGACTTCGACGTCCAGGACACTGAGAACCTCCGGCCCGGGTTCGAGATGTTCGTGAACATCCTCAGGATCGTTTCAGGAATCGAGTCCTGATTTTTACCAGATAAACCGTTTTTCCTCGAGGAAAAAGGAATGCTGCGATATCTTCCCGGATGCACGACGCGGACGCATCACCCTGAGGCGATCAGCCGGATCACGGCCTACATGGAGTCGCGAGGCGCCGCCGTCGCGACCTGCTGCAAGGATCCCGGGAAGCTCCTGGAGCCGGGCGACGCGATCGTCGCGAACTGCACGATGTGCGACCTGATCCTTCGGGAGCGGTACCCGGAGTCCCGCGTCCTCTCGCTCTACGAATGGGCTCTCGGCGACTCGTCCTTCCCCTGGCACGACCACCGGGGCGAAGCGGTTACGGTCCAGGACTGCTGGCGGGCGCGCGGGAACCGCCCGATGCAGGAAGCGGTCCGGGCGTGCCTCCGCCGGATGAACTTCACGGTGGTCGAGCAGGAGGCGCGCTTCGAAAAGGCGGACTTCTGCGGCGTCTGGCTCTGGAACGAGATCCCGGACGCGACCGCCCTCGCGGCGCCCCGGACGTTTGCCGAGATCAGGCGGAACCATGTCCGGCTGCTCCCGCCAGACGAACAGAAGCGCCGGATGGAGGAGTGGGTGAAGCGCTACCGCACGGACCGGGTCCTCTGCTACTGCAACGGGTGCGAGGCGGGCCTCCGGCTTGGCGGCATCGCGCCGACGCACCTCGTGGAGCTCGTGGCGGAGAAGCTTCCGGCGGCCGTTTCCTGAAACCCGCCCTCTCCCCGGGCCTCCCGCGGAAGTGCCCGGGGCCTGCGCTTCCGCCACTGATCCGAAGGGCCGTTTCTGCCCTTTTCCTTGCTTCTTCCCGTATTTCGAAGATATTCTGCTAATTTCAAGCGATTTGCGGATACTTTATTCCTTCGCGTGAGAATATTCTGTCAATCAACAAAGACAACCGCCGGGAACGGTTCCAGAAGACTCGCGAACGCCCCCGGCCCCACGCAAAGGAATAAGGAAATGAAATACGACTTCACCACGATGCTTGACCGTCACGGCTGGGACTCGATCGCGGTCGACATGAAGAAGAACGAGTTCTGGGACATCCCGAAGGGCGAGACCCGGGAAGGGTTCGACCAGATCCCGATGTGGATCGCCGACATGAACTTCTCGACCGTCCACACGATCACGGACGAGCTCGTGAAGCGTGCGTCGCACCCGTCCTTCGGCTACTTCATTCCCTCTGACGAGTACTTCGACTCGATCATCCGCTGGCAGCGCGAGGGGAACGGAGTCGAGGGGCTGACGAGGAAGGACATCGGCTACGAGAACGGCGTCCTCGGCGGCATCACGAGCGCCCTTCGCGTCCTCTGCTCCGAAGGCGACCCGATCCTTGTCCACTCGCCCACCTACAACGGCTTCACGTCGCAGCTCGAGCGGAACGGCTTCCACATCGTCCTCAGCTCGCTGAAACTCGACGAGAACAACGTCTGGCGCATGGACTTCGAGGACATGGAGCGGAAGATCCGCGAGAACCACATCCACACCGCGCTCTTCTGCTCGCCCCACAACCCGACCGGCCGTGTCTGGGAGCGCTGGGAGATCGAGCGCGCGATGGAGATCTTCAAGCGGAACGACGTCTACGTGGTCGCGGACGAGATCTGGTCCGACATCACGCTCTTCGGTCACCAGCACATCCCGACGCAGTCCGTGTCGGAGGACGCCCGGAACCGCACCGTCGCCTTCTACGCCCCCTCGAAGACCTTCAACCTCGCGGGGCTTGTCGGGAGCTACCACATCATCTACAACCCGTACCTCCGCGACCGCATCCGCCGGTACGAGACGCTCTCGCACTATAACGACATGAACGTGCTCTCGATGCACGCCCTCATCGGCGCGTACTCCCCCGAAGGCCGCGAATGGACGAAGGAACTCCGCGAAGTGCTCGGCGAGAACGTCTCCTACGCCTACAACTTCATCCGCAAAAACTTCGAAGGGGTTTAGCTATTAACGTGGCAGGTTAATAGTTAACAAACCGCCGCCGCATACCGTACGTGTTCGTTCTCAAAAATCTTCTTGATAT
>CADBTW010000026.1 GCA_902797695.1 uncultured Sutterellaceae bacterium | reverse complement strand
TGATGGAAGACCTTTCAATGGCCTGGAGAAAAGTTGACGCCCCGGCAGTTCCATCCTCTGATGACGGAGGCTGGACGTGCCCGGTCAAGGCTCTCTTCCCGGAACTTGAAGCGCTTGGGTTGTCAAAGCCGACTACAAAACCGGAACTCCTGAAGCCGGGAAGGAAGAGTTTGGCAAGGGGGGAATTCGTTGGCCCTAAGCGTCCTCGTGGCAGACCGCGCAAGGACAGATCTGCTACGGATGAGGACGTTTAGTCCCAAAAAATGGGAAACTTCTATTTTACCTAAAAGCAAAACAAGCGATTGAAAGCATTGCGCTTGGGAAATTCCTAATCACCACAGGCGAAACATGAAAAACCATGCGGTAATCTCCTGAACCCTTTAGTTGAGCGTGTGGTCGCAAGACGATGACAGGCCAAGCGGCGACGGTGAATCCTCGAAATTTTCATTGCCTTGCCCGAAGCTGTCAGTCAAAATCCCTAGTCAGGAATGGCAAACACCATTCATTCTGCGGGGATAACCGCTTCATTGAAAAGGAGAGATGCATGGCTCAGAACGGAACCACAAGGCGCGGGCTTCTGAAGGGCGTGGCAGCGGGGACTGCCGGCTCGGTCGGAATCATCATGGGCGTGAAACCCGCCGAGGCGAAGCTCCCTTCCTGGACCTACAAGGCTGATGTCGTCGTGATGGGGCTTGGTGGCGCCGGTTGCGCGACCGCGATCACAGCGGCCCGGGCCGGTGCGAGCGTCATCGTGATCGAACGGCAGCCTGAGGCAACCTGCCGCCCGAACACCCGCATGTCCGGCGGCTATTTCCACAGTGCCGACAAAGCGACCTACAGCAAGGCGGCCCTCAAGGAATACGCGAAGGCGATGTTCTCGGGCGAGAACATCCCCTGGAAGACCGAGGGCGAGCAGTCCGAGGTTTCGGACGGCCTCGCCGAAGCATGGGCCGAGTACCTCCCCGGGCTCAAGGAATGGATGCAGGAGCTGGACCCTGACTTCCGGATGAACATGGGCCGTGCTCATGCGGGTGGCTCGAAGAGCCAGGCCGCATTCCCGGACTTCCCGGGCGCAAAGGAAAGCGGCTACCAGGTCTGCATGGCGACCTACAGGAAGCGCGCGGCGGGAAACGTCTCCAGCTACAACAAGCCGAAGCTCGAGCGCACGAACGGTGAAGCCTTCTGGACCTGCCTCCGTGTCGGCATGTCGAAACTCCCGAACATCAAGGTCCTCTTCGAGACCCGCGGCCGCCATCTCGTGAAGAACGACAGGGGCGAAGTGATCGGCCTCACCGCGGAAATGAAGGGGAAGCCGATTTCGATCCACGCGTCCCAGGGCGTCGTGATCTGCTCTGGCGGCTACGAGTACAGCCCCACGATGCGGAAGGCGTTCCTCGAAGGCGAAGGGCTCGACGGCTGGGCGTTCTACGGAACGCTCTTCAACGAGGGTGACGGGATCCGGATGGGGCTTGAGGCCGGTGCCGGCATGATGAAGGCCGGTAAGGCCGCGGCCCGCATGATCTGGCCGCTTCCGGTCCGCCACAACGGTCTCCGCATCGGAACGATCACCCCGATCGTCGGCCGGGGCCACTCGATCGTAGTTGACAACTTCGGGAAGCGGTTCGCGGCCGAGAACCTAGTGACCGACGACCCGAGCCGCTACTTCTTCTATAAGGAAGCGACCCGTTTCGACATCCGGACGCTCCAGTACGACCGCACGCCCTCGTGGCTCATCTTCGACGAGAAGCTTCGCACGTCCCGCCCGATCGTGAATTTCTACGATTCGGTCTGCGGCTACGACTTCATCGACTACGGCGCGCACGACAATTCCGACGTCATCAAGCGCGGCTGGGTGATGAAGGCGGACACGCTTGAAGAGCTCGCAGACCTCATCAAGAAGCAGAAGAACAACAAGGGTAGGATGGTTCCCGAGAACCTCGTGAAGACCGTCGAACGCTATAACGACTTTTGCGCGAAGGGGAAGGACGAAGACTTCAACCGCCGCGTGAAGACACTGCAGCCCGTGAACGAAGGCCCGTTCTACGCGATCGAGATCGTCGCGGGCGGTCCGAACACGAAGGGCGGGCTCGCCGCGAACGGAAAACGCGAAGTCCTCGACTGGGACTTGAAGCCGATCCCCGGCCTCTATGCAGTAGGCGAAGTCGCATCCGCGCTCAAGTTCGTCTACCAGGGAGGCGGAAACCTCACCGAATGCCTCGTCTTCGGACAGGTCGCCGGGAAAGAGGTGACGGCGCAGAAGAAGAAGGACTGAGCCGTGTAAGGCCTTTCCCCTGAAGCCTTTCCAGAAAGAAGGCTTCACGGAGAATTGCGCAGGGCCCGACCGTTATCCTGGCGGGCGGGCCTTTTCTCTAGTCCTGGGGCTAGCTACCACTGCAGCTTCTCGGGAACCTTGTCCTGGCACGAAGCCTGAGGTTGTCCCTCTTTGGAGTTGATCCCCGTCACGTTTATTAATGAATTCGAAGCAAAGAATTCCTCCTTAAGGAAAGGGGGCGCCAATCCGCTCCCCGCAGTCACATATAAAGGAGAGTTCGATATGCAGGTACGCTGGAAACAGGGCCTTGTTCTGGTCGCAGCCGCCTTTTCGGGTTCAGTCTTCGCGGCCCAGGTGATCAACGCCGACATCGCGGTGATCGGGTCCGGCTTCGCCGGGATGAGCGCCGCGGCTGACGCCGCGATGAACGGGAAGAAAGTCGTGGTTCTTGAGAAGCAGGCTTTCCCGGGAGGCGCCTCCATCCTATGCGGCGGCCAGTACGCGATCCAGGGGACGAAGCTCCAAAAGTCGCTCGGCGTCCCGAACGATCCCCCGCAGAGCCTCGTGAAGGACCTGATCCTGAACGGCCACAACAAGAACGACCTCACGACCCTGATCCTGCAGGCTGAGAACTCCCCGCGTGTCACCGACTGGGTGATCGATACCTTCAAGCCGGTCTTCATCGATAACAAGCTTAAATACAGGGCGGAGTTCGAGTTCGACCGCTCGCTCTACCTCAAGGGCTACTGCTCCGGGTTCTACCCGAAGGTTCAGTCGGTGGCTGAAAAAGCAGGCGTGAAGCTTCTCCTTGGCACCAAGGCGGAGAGCCTCGTCGTGAAGGGCGGCCGGGTTACCGGGATCAAGGCGAAGAAGGGGAACCAGGCGGTCACCGTGAACGCGAAGGCCGTCCTTCTCGCGACAGGCGGCTACGGCGCGAACAAGGCGATGCTCGTCGAACCGCTGAAGAGCGCCCTCTACTACGGCCCCGCTTCCTCGACCGGCGACGGTCACCGGATGGCAAGCGCGATCGGCGCAAAGCTTGAGAACATGGAGTACGGAAAGCGCTATCCGAATGGGATCGAATCAGCGCCCGGCGTCGCGACCTCGATCATCCAGGGGAACTACAGGGCGTGGCTCGAGTCCGGCTTCCTCGTGAACAAGGACGGCAAGCGCGTCGTGAACGAGAAGGCGTCGAACAACAACATCATGGCGGTGCTTGAGAAGCAGCCCGGGAAGCTCCTCTACATCGTGCTCGACGAGCCGTCCTTTGCGAAGTTCGTCGAAGGCATCAAGACCCAGGGCGTGACGGACGCGCAGCTTAAGGAGTGGCTTGCGAACAACGGCTCAAAGGCCCCGATCTTCGCGCATGGCGACTCGCTTGAAGCCGCGGCGAAGGCGGCCGGGATCAATCCGACCAACCTCCGCGCGACCCTTGAGCGCTACAACGGCTTCGTTCGCGCGAAGAAGGACGAGGATTTCGGGCGGCCCGTGAAGTTCATGGTGCGAGAAGCGAAAACGACCGGCGCCTACTACATCGTGGAGCAGAAGCCCCGTTTCGCGACGACGATGGGGAGCGTTGTGGTTGACGACCATCTCCGCGTCCTCGGCGCTTCCGGGAAGCCGATCCGCGGGCTCTATGCCGCAGGCGAAGTCATCAACGCGATGCATGGCGACGACTCTTCGCCTGGCATGAACATCTCCTGGGCGTTCACCTCCGGGAAGCTCTCGAGCGAATTCATGCGGGGTGACATGAGGAAGTAACTCCAGCAAGGATCCGGTTCAACCGCCGGGACGGGGAAACCCGCCCCGGCGTATTGTTGAAGCGGTACCAGAACAAGAAACGTCTTCCCCGACCCTCCTGATGAAACGCCTTTTCGCTCCTCTTGCCATTGTCCTGCTCCTCGCGACGCCCGATGCCAAAAGCGCAGCACCCGAGGACACGAGGCCCGTCGTGCGGCTTGGCGTCATGGCCTTCACGCCGCAGTCGGGTCCCTACACGACCTACATTCGCGAGGACGACCTCGTACTCAAGGCGCTTCCCGGTCTTCTCCGAAGCAGCCTCCCTCAGTATCGGTTCGAAGTCTCGGTCCAGAGGACTTCGGAACTTGTCGCCGCCGCTCGCGGGGGAAAAGTTGACGTTGTTTTCGGAAGCAGCGGGTGCTTTTCGCAACTGCTTCCTGACGGGATCTACCCCCTTGCCACCCTCGTCACGAACCGCGCTCCGGATCCCAACCGAGCGGTCGCCGGGGCAGTGATAGTCCGGGCGGACCGGACTGACTTGAAGTCGCTCACGGATCTCAAGGGAAAGCGTGCGACCGGAGGGTTGAAGGACATGTTCTTCAATTACCAGCTCCCGGCCTCCGCTTTCCTCGACAGGAAACTGGATCCGGAAAAGACTCTCGCAGCCTTCAGCCACGTCGACTACCCCGTAGCGAAAACGCTCGAAGCGGTTCGCTCCGGGGCTGCGGACGCGGGCTTCATCCGGGCCTGCGTCCTTGAGGAGCTCCCGAAGGAGGTTGCGCGGGAATTCCGTGTTCTGGACCCGGTTTCCAATTCCCCGCTTCACTGCGCACACACTTCGCGCCTCTTCCCGAACTGGACCGTGGGGTCGATGCCTGGGCTCTCGCCCCGGATTGCACGCGACATTTCCTACGCCCTCCTCGGCTCGAAACCAGAAACCGGGATCGGGATCCAGTGGGGGATCGCGAACAAGTTCGGGGACGTGGACAGTCTCTTCAAGGCGCTCCACTTCGGGCGCTATGAATATCTGAACCAATGGACCGCGAAGCGGCTCTGGGAAGTGGGGTGGCCCTTCGTCCTCGCCGCCGCGGTCGCTCTCATCGCCCTCATCCTCCATCTCCTCACCGTGAAGGACCTCGTGCGGCGGCGGACCGCGGAGCTCTCCGAGGAAATCGAGAACCGCAAAAGGCTCGAGCGCGAGAACGCCGAGGTTTCGCTCCGCTTCCATCGATTGGAGCGCGCAAGCACGATGGGGCTTCTCTCCAACATGATGGCGCATGAGGTCCGGCAGCCACTCGCCGCGAGCCACGCCCTGCTTCACACGATCGGAATGGTCGTGAAGCGCGAGAAGATCACTTCCCCCGTTCTCCTCAAGGCGCTTTCGGGAGCCGAGTTCCAGACCGAGCGGATTGGGGAGATCGTGAACCACGTCTGCTCCTACTACCGGAGCGGGCACCGGAGGGTGCCGGTGAGGCTCGCGGAAATCGTGCGCGATGTACTGCAGGAAGCGAGCCAGATCGGGCTCGCCAGATACCCTGTCAGCTGCTCGATCGAAGGCGACCCCGTCGTGATGGGGGATCCGCTGGAACTGAAGCTCGTCATCTACAACCTCGTGAAGAACTCGGTCGAAGCGGCCCGGGGGGCGGACCCCGGAGTCAGGATAAGGCTCACGGCTTCTGCCCCTGACGCGGTGCTCGTCTGCTCGGACAGCACCGGAAGCGTCACAAAGGCGGACGTAGAGCGAATCCAGGGATTCGGGCAAAGCGGAAAGGAAGAAGGCCTGGGACTCGGACTCTCGATCGTCCGGGCGGTCGTCGAGTCGCACGCTGGGACGATTGAATTCCAAAGGAATGCGGAGTGCGGCCTTACCGCCACTGTGAAGCTCCCTCTTTCCGAATCAGGAGAACAATCTGATGACGCCTGAAGAACTGCAGAAAAGCTGCACGGTGCGGATCGTTGACGATGACGACGGCCTTCGGGGCGCGCTGGAGCTCATGGTCTCGTACGCAGGCTGGAAGGTTGAAACTTATCCGGACGCCCGGAGCTTCCTCTCGAGCCTCCGGATGAGCGTCCCCGGGTGCGTCGTGCTCGACTACATGATGCCCGGGATGAACGGACTGGAGCTTCAGCGGGAACTGGACCAAAGGGGGAGTTCGCTCCCCGTGATCTTCCTCACGGGGCACGCCGACCTCGATGTCGCAATCCAGGGGTTCAAGGGCGGGGCGGCCGATTTCCTCACGAAGCCTGTCGACGAGGAGAAACTCCTCCATTCAATCGAAGAACAGTGCGCGAAAAGCCTCGCCGCTTCCCGAGGGATTCCGACTGGTCGCGAACTAAGGAAAATCATCGCCGGGCTCACCGAGCGTGAGAAAAGCGTCTTCTTCCTCATGCGGGAAGGACTCGACACGGCGGCGATATCGGCGAGACTCGGCATTTCCACCAATACGGTCTACGTTTACCGCGCGGGGCTTTACCGGAAGCTTGGGACGAAGGATTTCTCGGAAATCGAAGTCGAGGAATGACCGGAACCATCCCGGTTTCTCGTTTCATAAATTTCGCCCCCAAAGCAAAAGGACGCACACATTCGTGTGGTTTTCGGATTCAGAGTTTGCCTCTGTTAACGAGTGTTCTCGCGCCGATCCGCCCGAAGGAAACCGCAGCAGCAAGAAGGTCGCCCGCAAGCGCTCGCTCGCCGTGAACTCCTCCTGAGACGTCCCCTGCCGCAGCGAGCCCCGGAATCGGCTTCCGGCTGGCGCGGTCAAGCACTTCCCCTTCAGGACTGATCTCAAGCCCTCCGAGCGAGGCCCTGACAACGGGCGCCACCTCCTCGATCCGGTACGGGCGGCCGATCGGGCGAAGGAACGCCGGAGCCTTTCCGAAGTCCGTGTCCTTTCCGCCCTTGCAGAGATCGTCGTAGCGACGGACCGAGGCTTCAAGAACAGTTTCCGTGAAGGGCGCCTTTCCTTCCTTCCCCTTCTCCCCGTGGCAGACTGCCCATGCCCTGCGCCCGGACTGCCCGAAGATCGCTTCCGTGATCCCGCCTTCCCTCAGATCCTCTCGCACGAACCTTTTTCCTTCGCGGTTGAGGAGGACGATTTTCGACGGATTCCTCGCGATCCTCAGCGGAAGCGCGGTCTTGAGGACAATGTCGAAGAAGGAGAGGCCGACAACCGAAGCCCCGATGTCCTGGGCCGCGAGCAGCATGTCGCCCTCGTCGCCCTCGGCTCCGATTTTCTGGACTCCCTCGAGCTCCTGCCCGAAGGTTCTCATGAGGCGGGGATTCCGGGTGAAGCCGCCGGACGCGACGAGAACCCCGAACCGTGAGTCGATCCGAATCCGCTTTTTCCCTGCAGCCGCCTCGATCCCTGCCGCCCTTCCGCCCCGGAGGATGATCCGTTCAGCCTTGGTGCCGAGAAGGACCGGGACTCTGTGCCGCGCGAGGCCAGAGGCGAGCGCTTCGACTATTGCCCTCCCGCCCCCTTCCGGCACATGGGTTCTCGGAAAGGCGCCCCCCGGTACCTCGCGCACCTGTTCCCCGAACCGGACCCCGAGCTCCTCAAGCCACCGGAGGGCTTCCGGGGCCGCGTAGCAGAAGGCCTTCAGGACAGCCTCGTTTGCTTTCCCGCGGGACGCTTCGAGGGACTGCAGCGCGTGCTTTTCGGGCGTGTCCGAGATACCCCGCTTCACCTGGCGCCTCGGGTCGGACGCGTTGAAGAAGCCGGGGGAATCCACGCAGTTCCCGCCGATTCGCCGGGCCTTTTCGATGACCACCGGTTTCCAGCCGAACTCAGCGACCGTGAGCGCGGCAGAGAGCCCCGCGGGGCCTCCCCCGATGATGACGGCATCGAACCTCATGGGATCGCCTTTTCGTCCCGGAGCCTGTCAACCGCGCGGGAGACCCCGACCGCGTTCCGGCAGCCGAGCTTCTGGCAGACGTTCGCGCGGTGGATCTGGACAGTCCGCTCCGAAATCCCGAGCCTGTCCGCGATCACCTTGTTCATGAGGCCTTCGGCGACAAGGAGCGCGACCTCCTTTTCCCTCGCGCTGAGCGAATTCCAGTCCCGGAGGAGCGCCTCGCGGTCCGTCATCTCGTCAAGCAGCTCGAAGCTTCGCGTCACCGCCTTGTCGATCGCGGCGAGGAGCTTGTCGTCAACGACGGGCTTCGCGAGGAAGTCCGCAGCGCCCCGCTTCATCGCCTTCACGGCCATCTCGATGTCGCCGTGGGCGCTCACGAACACGATCGGAAGGCAGTTCACGAGTTCCCGGAGCTTAAGCTGGAGTGCCATTCCCGACATCCCCGGCATCCGCACGTCGACGATCGCGCAGCCGGGGACCGTGAGGTCGTCTCCGGAGAGGAACGACTCCGCGTCGGGGTACGTCTTCACGAGCCAACCCTCGCTCTCGATCAGGAACTTGTAGCTCTCCCGGACCCCGGGGTCGTCGTCCACCACGCGGACGATCGCGTGCGATTTCCTGCTGTCCAAGTGCCGTACCTCCCTAGCCTGAATTTTTCATGAGCCGCTAAAGAAGCGGCTCATGATGCCTCAGGCGGATGCAAACTCCGTAAATCAGGAGACGGC
>CADBTW010000025.1 GCA_902797695.1 uncultured Sutterellaceae bacterium | reverse complement strand
GAACATCAGGATCATTTCCGCCCCGGGCCAGAAAAGCCGTATATCCGAAATTACCGGGAGGCAGAAGGAAATCTTTGCGAGAGTGGGGGTTCCTCTCCCTGTCGAAGAGTTCTACGCAGTATAAAAGCTAGCGGAATTCACGCCTGAAGGGCGAGCGCTACGGGCTTCTCCCCGTTCTTGGAATGCTGCTCATCGTTTCAGCGGGTGTCGCCGCCACGGTGCTGACGAGGAACCGTGAAAGGCGCGCACCCGGGCAGTTCAGGAAAGCAGGCAGAAGACTCCTTCCCCAAGCTGCGGAATGACTTTGGGGCCCGGTTCCCGCTATTCTTTTCCTTGCCCATGTTTCCCCGGGGCTCGCCCGGGAGAGCCCGCTTGAGAGAAGGAGAAGGGAAAATCCACGACATCTGGAACCGCTGGCATGGCTGCGTGAAGAAAAGCGAAGGCTGCAAGCACTGCTACATGTACGCGCTGGACAAGGCGCACGGGCGGCTCGGGTCCGACATATACCGTGTCGAGTCGAACTTCCGGTATCCGCTCTCCCGGAACCGCGACGGATCCTGGAAGGTGAAGAGCGGGGAGATGATCCGCGTCTGCATGACGAGCGACTTCTTCCTCGAGGAAGCGGACCCGTGGCGGGAAGAAGCCTGGGACATCATGCGGGCGCGGCCCGATGTCGTCTTCTATCTCCTCACGAAGCGCCCCGAACGTGTTTCGAAATGCCTCCCCGGCGACTGGGGCGAGGGATGGGAAAACATCTTCTTCAACATTTCGGCCGAGAACCAGAAAAGGGCGGACGAAAGGATGCCGATTCTCCTCGATCTCCCCTTCAGGCACAAGGGCGTTTCCTGCGCGCCACTGATCGGGCCCGTTACGCTCGCGCGCTGGCTTGACCGGAAGCCCGGAGCGGTCGAGCTCGTGTCGAGCGACGGAGAAAACTACGACGGGAACCGGCCGCTCGACTTCGAGTGGGTGAAGCGGCTCCGGGTCGAGTGCGAAGCGCGCGGCATCACCTTCGCCTTCTATTCGCTCGGGAACGTCTTCGTGAAGGACGGAAGGACCTATCGTCTCCCGAAGGATCTGCAGGTCCGGATGGCCTGGAAGTCCGGCATGAACTTCAGGGGGCGGCCGATAAGGTTCCTTCTCCGAGACCGCTACGGGGACCCGATACCGGAGAAGGACATGTACGTCCGGCATTTCCGTGAGCGCTGCAGGACCTGCAGCATGCGGATCACCTGCAACGGCTGCGGCGACTGCGGGCGCTGCCGCGGCCCCGTGCTTTCTGAATCCGACATGCCGCCCCAGCCGAACTGGGCGGAAAGGTCTGCCGTAAAGCCGTAAGGAGGCAGGCTCCGGCAGGGATTTGGATCGTCCCTCGCAACGCTCGAAGTGAACGCGGGAATCGGTTGCATTTCAGCTGACGGCCTCGGGAGCAGGCAGGTCAAGGCTTCCCGGTGCCGGAATCGCCGTCTTCCTGAAGGGAGGGCTCTGCCGGGATCCTTCCCGGGCGCCGCTTGAGGAACGCCTCGAAATTGTCAAGCCGGGTGGAAAGCGACCCGTGGAGGACAAGCGAGCTGCGGGGCGTGAAGAAGGAGGACCGTCCGTTCTCCCGCATCCAGGCCTGCATCTTCTGGAAGTCGAGCTCGGACTTCCGGTCGATCTCCCGCGCTTTCGCGCGAAGCTTC
Source organism: uncultured Sutterellaceae bacterium (assembly GCA_902797695.1). Classification (GTDB taxonomy): domain Bacteria; phylum Pseudomonadota; class Gammaproteobacteria; order Burkholderiales; family Burkholderiaceae_F; genus Mesosutterella. Next base: position 6,460 of record CADBTW010000025.1, on the reverse strand, counting down.
GCGCTGAGGTTCGCGGAGAACGCGAAGTCGACGAGGAAGAGGCTGAACGCCATTCCGACCGTGAACGAGATCCAGGGGTCACCGATGAACCAGAGCACCAGCCGGGCGAGAAGGGGGAAGAGGAGGAAGTAGTAGAGGGCGGAGAGGATCGCCCAGTAGAGCGTGAACTGCGGGCAGATGATCCCCTGGATGTTTCCCCAGCGCTTCGAATAGTCCCAGAGCCTGATGTGCATTCCCCGTACGAAGATGACGCCGGCCAGGTACTCAATCGCTGTCATCGCGAGCGCCATGATTCCAAACATGACTGCGTAGTGGGGCGTGCCGCCGGAGTCGAGCGAGATGATGAGGTGCTCCGCGTAGCTGAGGGCGTAGAGCACGACGACGCCGAACCCGTAGAGCGGCACCCAGGGCCCGGCGAGGAACCCCGGGTTCAGCCAAGCGCGGGACGGATTTTCAGGCGAAAAGAACCGCCTGTAGAAAAGCTCGAGGAACCAGCCCGCGACGCTCCCCACGAAGAAGAGGAACGTCGTCACGATGAACTGCTGGTAAGGCGTGAGATGCGGCATGGCTTTGGGCGTAACGAAGGGGAAAAGCCCGGGCGCGCCGCGCGAGGCTCGTTCGGCCTTTCCCATTCCTCCACTATAGGGCGTACGCAGCCTGTTCGGGCGCCGGTTTCGCCCTTCGCGCGAATTTCCTTTTCCAGCCACTCCTTCCGCCCGATCCCTGCATATTCCCTAAAGAGCGCGAAACGTTTGCGGTAGCGCGGCGCTATCGTCTTCGGTTACCGCCTTCCATCCCTCTTCATGTATGTTTTCACACATGTTTTTGACATGCCGGATTCAGGCAAACGGAGAGTTGAAATGATGGAAGTTTCGCGCAGGAACGCGATTTTCGGTGCGGCGGCGCTCGGCGCCGGCGCCTTTCTGCCGCAGGCGGCCGCGGCTTCGGTCACGAAGTGGGATCGGAAGACCGACATCCTCGTCGTCGGGGCGGGCCTTGCCGGCCTCACCGCCGCGGTCACTGCCCTGCGGCATGGGGCGAAGGTGCTCGTGATCGACAAGCGCATGTGGTTCGGCGGCGACGGCGTCCTCTCCGCCGGCCAGTTCTACAGCGCCCGCACGAAGCTCCACGACGAAGCCGGGATCACGAAGAACGTCGAGGTCGAGGACTACTGGAAGCAGATCCAGTCGGGCGTCGACGACGAGCCGCTCTCCAAGGTCCGCGACAACCTCCGTCTCTCCGTCATCTATTCAGGCGTCAACAAGCACAATCCAGAGGTCCTTCACCGTTCCGCCGAGTACTCTCCGAAGGTCGTGGAGTTCGTCCAGAGCTACGGGATCAAGTTTCGGAAAATGAATCCCGCGAAGCCCTTCCAGTGCCCGACCGAGAACGGCTCGATGAGCAGGTTCGCGGAAGGCATGGTGAAGGAGATCGAAAGGCGGGGCGGGAAGGTCCTCGGGAACACCCGCGCAACCGAGATCGTGATGGAGAAGGGAAGGGCGGTCGGCGTTAAGGCCGCTCCGACGAACGGCGGCAAACCGGTCTGCATTGGTGCTAGATCGATCGTCATCGCTACCGGCGGCTTCCTCAACAACAAGTCGATGATGGAGCGCTACAAGCGCTTCTGGTCGAAGATCCCGACCGGCTTCAGCGCGGTGGGCGAAGGCGTTCCGCCGGACCACACGGGCGACGGCATCGTTATGGGGAAGAAGGCCGGCGCTGCGGTCGAGGACATGGAGTCGATGCCGAAGCTTTACGCGGGCCCGCAAAAAGGTACCCCGGGGATCTCCTGGATCATGTTCGACGTCGACACCGCGTACCTCGTGACGAAGGCCGGGAAGCGCATCACGGATGAGCACCAGTCCCGGTACTCGGGCTGCGCGCTGAAGCTTCTCTCCACCCATAACGAGGTCGGGTACGCAATCTTCGACGAGAAGACGTTCCGCGGTCCGAACCGCGACCGCTGGCAGTTCGAAAAGGCCCTGAAGGGGGGCGGTCTCTTCAAGGCAGATACTCCTGAAGCGCTCGCTTCTAAGGTCGGGGTCGACCCGAAGGGGCTCCGCGAGACGATCGACCGCATCAACCGCGACGGCAAGGTCGGGAAGGACACGGAGTTCGGCCGGAAGGATCCGCTCTTCCGCGCAATGACGCCTCCTTACTACATCACGGCCGCGAACTGGCCGCTCGCCTACAAGACCGAAGGAGGGCTTGAGGTGAACCCGGACTTCAACGTTCTTCGTGCGTCTGACGAGAAGCCGATCCCCGGGCTCTATGCGATTGGTTCGACCTGCGGCTCCATTTCCACGCGTCTCTGCGACGTGGTGGCTTCCGGCCTCATCGTCGGCGTGACGGCAGCCCGGAAGTAGTTTTCCCCAAAAGAAGCGGTTCTTTCCCGGCAGTTGATTCTCTCCCGCTGCCGGGGCTTTTTCGTCTACCATTTCCGAAACAAGGCCGAAATGCCATCCACAGGAAATTCCGTTCACGATATGAACCGCTTCGACTACCGGCTGATCCGGCAGATGCTCCTCCTCGCTTCCGTCGTGCAGAACGGAAGCTTCAGCGCGGCTGCCCGCGCGCTCCACATGTCGCAGCCGCCCCTCATCAGCCAGGTGAACGAGCTTGAGACGAGGCTCCGGGTGAAGCTCCTCAGGCGAAGCTCCACCGGCACGACGCTCACGCCCGAGGGCCGGGCGATCCTTCCCGCGATCGAGAAGCTCGTCTCGCAGGCCGAGGCGCTCGACTACGCCGCCCGGACGATCAGGAAGGGGACGGTCGGCGTCCTCAGGATCGGCGCGGTCTACGAGGTGCTGATCGGGATTCTCCCCGGGCTCCTCGAGGAGTCGGAGGAGAAGTACCCGGAAGTGTCGGTTTTTTCTGAGGAGATCGATTCCCGAGAGGCCGAGTACAAGCTCGCCCAGAACGAGCTCGACATCGCGTTCGGGCGCTTCGAGCGGTTCCGGACGCCGGGACTCCGGCTCCGTGAGATACGGCGTGAAAGGCCTGTCGTCATTTTTCCGAAGGGCGACCCGCTTTCAGGTAGCGAATCGACCAGGCTCGCGGACCTGAAGGACCGCGAGTGGATCGTGACGGCGAGGGACAAGTGCCCGGAATACGCTGACCGGGTGGCGGGATTTTTCCTCGGCGCAGGCTACTCCCCCCGCCTGAAGCACGAGGTGGATTCGATCGAGCGCGAGATCGCTTTCGTCGCCTGCAGGCTCGGGATCGGCGTCATCCCGGAAGGATGCGCCCGGAACCTTCCGCCGTCAGTCGGGAGAATCGAGGTCGCCGATCCCGCGGCTGAATTCGTCCTCAACGCCGCCTGGAACGAGAAGTCCGGGAATCCCTCCCGTGACGCCTTTCTTTCCCTAATGCCCTGGCAGGGCAAGGTTCCGCAGGACTAGCGAGCCTCTCGTCAAGCTTCATCCCCCTGTCCGGAGCTTTCCCTGAAACTCCCGTCGTTGATCTGAATTGGCAAAAAAAGCGGAGAAAAAGTGCGAAAAGCGGCGGGGACAGTGTTCTAATAATCAAACAAGCCCTGCCGTTTCCCTTTTCTCGGGGAACGCAAGGCCCTTGGTGTTTCTCTAGGAATGGGAAATGAACATGAACAGGCGTGATGTGATTTCGACCGCGGTGCTCGTCGGCGCCGGGGTCCGTGCGGCGACCGCGACGGCGGCGCCCGGTTCCGCGGTTGCGGTTGATCCCCTCGGAAGCGCGGTGAACACCCCGATGGAGAAGAGAAGCGGGAAGGTTTCCATCGTCTACTTCACCCGGGACCTTTCCGCGGCCGGACTCCTCAAGATCTATAAAAAGATCAGCGCGGGGCTCACCGGGCGCGTCGCGATCAAGCTCCACACGGGCGAGCAGCACGGCCCGAACATCATTCCCCGTGAATGGGTGAAGGCGCTCGTCGCGAAGGAGCTCCCGAAGGCGAAGATCGTCGAAACGAACACCTACTACGACGGCGACCGCTACACCACCGAAAAGCACCGCGAGACGCTAAAGGTGAACGGCTGGACCTTCTGCCCGGTGGACATCATGGACGAGCACGGCACCGCGATGCTCCCCGTGAAGGGCGGGAAGCACTTCAAGGAAATGAGCATGGGGAAGGGGATCCTCGACTACGACTCGATGCTCGTCCTCACGCACTTCAAGGGCCACACGATGGGCGGCTTCGGGGGTTCCGCGAAGAACATCGGAATCGGCTGCGCGGACGGCCGGATCGGGAAGAAGATGATCCATACCTATCCCGGGCAGGGCCAGTGGAGCATCTCGAAGGAGCCGTTCATGGAGCGGATGGTCGAGTCCGCCAAGGCGACGGTCGACCACTTCGGGAAGCACATCGCCTTCATCAACGTGATGCGGAACATGTCGGTGAGCTGCGACTGCGAAGGCATCCACGCGGCACCCGTCGTGACGCCTGACGTCGGGATCCTCGCCTCGCTCGACATCCTCGCGGTCGACCAGGCCTCGGTCGACATGATTTACAGGCTGAACGCGAAGAGCCGCGACATGCGCGAGCGGATCGAGACCCGCCACGGTCTCCGGCAGCTCTCCTACATGCGGGAGCTCGGGATGGGAAGCGACAAGTACCGGATCGTCGACCTCGACAAGGCCTGATGTTTCGTCTGAAGGGAAGCCCCCCGGGCTTCCTGAAAGCGCACGCGAAGGTTCCGGAAGCAGATTCCGGAACCTTTTTTCGTTGCCGGCGGGAAGGAGAGAGTGTTTGTTAAATGGGGTTGGGTTACTTTATCCCGTCATTTTTCCGACATAAAGTAATTTTTCCGGCAATTAAATTACTTTAACTTTGGCTCGCCGCAGTTCCCGCGCACCCGGAGCGAATCCGGGCAAGGTTGATTCCGCTTGCCGAGGGGGCTCGGCTTTCTTCAGCTTTCGGGACTCAGAAGCCCGGCGCCTTCTCGAGCCCGAGAAGGAACTTCTTCGCCTCAAGGCCACCTCCGTAGCCGGTAAGCGACCGGTCGCTTCCGATCACGCGGTGGCAGGGGGCGAAGATCGAGATCGAGTTCGAGCCGTTCGCGTTCGCGACTGCCCTCACCGCGGTGGGCCGCCCGATCCGGCGCGCGAGCTCGCCGTAGGAAACCGTTTCCCCGCAGGGAATCGTGAGGAGCTCGTTCCAGACCTTCTTCTGGAACTCGGTTCCCGCGAAGAGGAGGGGCACCGTGAATTTCCGGCGCTTCCCGGCGAAGTATTCGTCCAGCTCCTTCTCCGCCTGCTCGATCACGGGCGAGGTCCCTTCCTCGAGCACCGCGCCGAGGACCCGCCTCAGCCGCTTGTCCGCAAGCTCGCGGTGCTTTTCCGCCTCCCAGTCGCAGAGGCAGAGCCGGTCGCCGAGGGACCCGAGGACGATCTCTCCGCAGGGGGAATGGTAGGTCTTTGTCTTGATGACTTTCTTCATTTTTTCCTTTCTCATGCAGATCTTGCAGGGGCGGTAGCCCGCCTCGAGCGCATCGCGAAGCGTGTCGAAAAGCTCGATGTTTTCGACCCGCGGCACCTTCGAGGGGCACGAAGGACGGCAGACGACGCCGGTCGTCTTCACGCCGTACCAGAAGACGCCGTCGAAGCGTCGGTCCCGCGAGAGGATCGCACGGATCTTTTCACTTTCTTCCATCATTTCCTCCCGGGCGCATAGTCCCTCATGCCTTCGATCCTGCCGGCCGCGATCGCCCAGAGATAGATGCTCGCGACGCTCCCGCACGGTGAGTACCGCCTGCGGTATTTCTCGAAGAGTTCGCGCGTGATTTCCCGATGGTGGTAGAGCATCCGCATGCCGCGGAGCACCGCGAGGTCGCCGAAGCTCAGGATGTCGGGCCGGAGCATCGAGTGGAGCATCAGCATCTCGGCGGTCCAGGTGCCGACGCCGTCTAGCTTCGAGAGTTCCGCGCAGACCTCGGCGTCGCTGAGGGCTTCGAGCCGCTTCACGTCAAGGGCTCCCGAAAGCGCCTTCTCGGCGGCGGCGTGGATGCAGTGCGCCTTGCGGAACGTCATCCCGAAGCCCTGCAGCTCGTCCTCGGGGAGCGAGGCGATCCCTTCCGGGGTGATTTTCCCGAGGCGCGACTCCATTCTCCGCCAGATGGTTTCGTGGGCCTTCGTCGAAATCTGCTGCCCGACCATCGAGTGGACAAGGGCCGCAAAGAGATCCGGGATGACCGGGCGCTCGATCTTCCCGAGCCGCGCAATCGCCTCCCCGAGTCGCTTGTCGCGCGAAGTGAGATAGTCCATCTCTGGCCTGCCGTAGGGAAAGAATTCTTTCGTCATCGGTGAGGGCTCCTCCCCGCAGTCCTGTTCCGGCCGGGCTGCGGCAGACGAGATGCCGTGTTCCTTGCAGTGCTTCGGCGCCGCGACGGCCCGGGCGTCCTTGTGCGCTCGGCACGAGCGCGTTCTAACGGGTGAAAGTCCCGAGTGCAGGAGGTAGCACCAAGCACACAGCCGGAGGCAAGGGTGT
>CADBTW010000024.1 GCA_902797695.1 uncultured Sutterellaceae bacterium | reverse complement strand
CATGGTCTTCACCATGAAGCCCGGCTGGTCGAGGAGCCGCTGGTGGCGCTGGATGAACTGGTAGTAGATCTCGGCGGTCACCTTTTCCCCGTGCAGCACGGCGACCTCTGCGAACGGAACGACTTCCCGCCCGAGCTCCTCGAGACGCGGCCCGATGAGCCGCACCATGTCGCCCTGGGGCATCGGCGTATTGGAGTACAGCAGATAGCGCGCGGTCGGAACCTCGGGGTTCCCGAGGTTCGCGGCCGTCTCGCTTTCAAGGATCAGTCCCGCGAACCGGTTTTTCGGAGCCGGCGCGAGCCCTTCGGTCGATACCTTTTCCGCCTTCTCGGCAGGAAGGACCTCCGGAAGCTCGAGGACCAGGTTTTCAAGAGTGCTCATGCTTCTCCCCTCTTTTCCTCGGAAATGGGCAGGGACGTTCCGTCCCCGCCGCTATGCCTTCTGGGCGTGCTCGGCCGCGAACATCGCGGCGCCGAGCGCCCCCATGATCTGGGGGTTGATCGGAAGCGGCGCGAGTTTGACGTTCATCAGGTTCTCGAGCGCGGTGGCGAGCGCCTTGTTCCGGGCGCAGCCGCCGGTAAGGACGAGGTCCTCCTCAAGCCCCACCTTGAAGATCATGCCGCGGATCCGGCGCGCGATCGAGTCCGTCACCCCGGCGCAGATGTCCGGGAGCGGCACGTTGTCGTTCACGAGCGTGATCACCTCCGACTCCGCGAACACCGAGCACTGCTTCGAGATCGTGCAGGGGTTCGTGGACTGGAGAGCATACTTTGAAAGGTCGTCGAGCGTGATCCCGAGCACCTTCGCGATCACTTCGAAGAATCGGCCGGTGCCGGCAGAGCACCGGTCGTTCATCTGGAAATCCATCACCCGGCCGCGGCCGTTCAGCGAAATCACCTTGCAGTCCTGCCCGCCGATGTCGACGATCGTGCGGGTCGCGGGGTGCGCGGAGAACGCGCCGAGCGCGTGGCAGGAGATTTCCGAGATTTCCTCGTTCTTCTTCTGGTAGGAATTGCGGCCGTAGCCGGTCGCGATCAGATAGTCCGGCTCGGTGTCGAGGGAAAGGCCGGCGTTCCGGTACGCCTCTTCCTTCGCGGCCTGCGCAACCTTGTCCGGGCCGCCGATGGAGGGCACGATGGACCAGCCGAGGATCTTCTTCGTTTCGTCGATCAGGACGACCTTCCCTGTTGTCGACCCCAGGTCGAGGCCTTCGTAGATAGCCATAGCCTTTCTCCTTCTTCCTTGTCAGTTGAAACTACTTCTTCGAGCTGTTATGCGCAGGCGTGAACCCGGCAGTCGAGAAGAAGTTGCTGATGTCGTTCTTCACCCTGTCCATCGGCATGTAGCGCTTGTCGAAGAGGCTCGTGGTGAGGTTGAGGAGCGGCACGCCCATGTCGCGGCAGACCTTCTTCAGGAACTGGGTGTTGCCGGACTTGTCCTTGTGGCCCATGTGCCCCGGGGCGATCACGGCGTTCGCGTTGTAAGTCGTGATCATGTCGGCGAGGTCCTCGACGAGGACGTCGACGAAGCCGCGGCCCTGGCGGATCATCGGGACTTCGAAGACCGCGCGGCGGGCGATGCCGTAGAACATCTTGTCCTCGTCCGTCGTGTCGATCTTCTGGTAGGGCTTGGAGTACTGCTGGTCGGTCATCACGACGACGGCGTTCCACTCCTTCGCGAGCCAGTCGACGAGTTCCCCGTTCCAGATCGGGTCGAGGTCGGGCCAGACAATGCGGATCTGCTCGTCCATCACCGGGCCGACGTGGGTCGCGACGTTCTGCTTCGCGGCGCCGAGCAGCATCTCGATCACCTTGGTGCAGCGCGGGTCGCCCGCCGGCAGATGCTGCGTGAGCGGCCACATCGCTTCAGGAACCGCGAAGGAGGGCAGCGGCGCGGGGGACGCCTGCATGCATTCGTTGATCTGCTTCCAGAGCTCGTACTGCTTGTTCGTCTCTTCGACCACCGCCGCGACCTTCTTGAAGTCGTAGGGCTGGCCGGTGTGCTCCGTGATGAACTTCGTCATGTCCTTCAGTTCACCCGCGACGTACTCGAAGTCCTCCTTCTCGTGCCCGTAGGACGGGTCGATCTGGAACATCGGGATGTTGCCGAAGTATTCGCTCTGCCGGTAGAACTGGTGCAGCATCAGCTCGCCGTCGCAGGGCTCGCCCATCGCGATGATGATGTTCGGCTTCGGGAGCAGGTGGTTCTCGCAGGCGTAGGAAGCGTAGCGGATCAGCGAGCAGACGTTCTGGTCAAGCGGATAGGAGTCGCACTTGTAGGCGTCAGCGTAGCCCGTGAAGTCGAGATGCATCATGAGGTCGACCACCGGGTTGTAGTTCGCGACCCCCATGCCGATCAGGATTTCCGGGGCGTTGCCGTACCAGGTGCAGGCGATCGGGCGGCCCTCGCGGACGCAGGCGATCTTGTCCTTGTTCCAGTCGATGAAAAGTCCGAAGAGGGCTTCGACAAGGGGATTCCGCTTCTCAGCCGGCGCCTGCTGCATCTGGCCGAGGATCCCGGTCAGGCGGTCAACGTACTCCTGGGTGCGTTCGGTGCCGTCGAGCTTCGCGATTTCAGGATTTACAGCATTCATGTTCAATTCTCCCTAATGGTTCGATCAGGCAGCCGCTTCGACGCTGCGGGCGTCGATGCTCTCGAGGAACGCCTGGACGCGGGTGCGGACCTGGCCCTCGCCCTCGGGGTGATAGGTGGTCTCAAGCTGCAGGTAGGGGATGCCGTTCCTGCGGGTCGTGCCAAGCAGCATCAGCTGCTCGAAGGCCTGCTGGTCGCAGAAGGCGACCCGGGTCGCGATGATGCCGTCGCACTTGAAGTCCCTGTAGAGGTCGAGGACGAGCTTCATGCGTTCGCCCTCCGTTCCCCAGACGCGCGGCTGCGCGGGCTTTTCCCAGAAGTAGTAGCGGAGGACATTCTCGATCGGGTCGCCCTCTTCCTTGATGTCCCGCAGGGCGGAGTGGAGGCCGCTTCCGAGGCTCTCGCAGACGACGACGCCGCCGTCCTTCTCAAGCATGCTGACGAGGTCGGGGCGGTCGGCGTGGAACCCGGAGTAGAAGAAGCGGGCGCGCGGCTTCTTCGTTTCGCCGTTCGCCTTCAGTTCGGCGATGAGCGCCGCGAGCTTCTCGTTCGCGACGGCGCGCGGAACGGACCAGAGCGTCATAAGGACCGACGCCGCTTCCGTGCCGTCAAGGTAGACTTCCTCGCCCTTCCGGAGCTCGTAGAACTCGCGGACGAGCCTCCGGGTCTTGTTGGATTCCTTGATCGCGGCGAGCACCTTCTCAGGCGTGATCTTCACGCCGAAGCGCTTCTCGGTCGCTTCGACCAGTCCCTTCACATTCGCCTTGTAGAACTCGTACGCCCGCTCGTCGCGATGCTTCGGGAAGTAGAAGAGGTGATAGGCGGGGGAGTTCTTGTCGCAGGCCTGCCAGTTGTCGTAGATGCGGCGCATGTGGTCGCAGTTATTGAACCAGACGGCGCCGTCGAGGAACCTGTACTTCCCTTCGAGGCACTCGTTGAAGGTCGCGCGGGTGTATTCGCACGTGAGGTTCTTGAAGTAGGCGTCCGCGAGGTCGGTGCCGTCAGCGGTGTTCCCGCGAAGCGAGAACCCCATGCAGCCGGCGGCTTCGAGGAGCTCGAGCGGCGTGTCGGGGTAGAACATGCCGACGACTTTCCCGCCGTTCGCCTTGAACTGCTTCACTTCGTCATTTTCAAGCTTGTTCGCCGTGGCCTTGAACCAGTCAAGCACCGGGGTAGGCTTGGTCCTTTCCATTCTCCACTCTCCTATGTTCCCGCCGGATCTATGCGGAAGAGAGATCTTCCGCGGGGTCTCACCGGTAGGAAAATTGTCCGAGGAGCTGCCAGGAGGGAATCACCCCTCACGGAGGGGAAACGCCCGGCAGAACCTCTGCTGTTAAGGAAACCAGCAAATCGGGGAAACAAATCCAGCTAACGGGTATGCGTTAGCCGGACAGGTCTAGCCCTCTAGAGGTAGAGAGTATTACGCAGTCGGACTTCATGCTGTTGCCCTGCAAACACTTCGAACGGGAATCCGGCGGGAAGCCCTCAGTCGAATCAACCTCCCGTCCCTGAACGAAACAGTCCCCCTCGGGGCAGAAAATTCCAGGCATGGAAAAGCCCTCGGGGCCTGAAGGCCGGGAGGGCTTGTCTTGCTTTCCCTCCGGACCGCGGGGAGAGAGAGACGCCGACGGTCCGGGGAAGAAAACCGGTTACTTCTTCAGGCCGAGCGCGTGCGCCGCGTTCTCGCCCGCGTGGCGGCCGGAGTAGACCGCGTAGCCGAAGAGGTGGCCGGAAGCGTAGGGGTTGTAGAAGACGCTCGTGAACCCGGAAACGTCGGCGCCCGTCGCGTAGAGGTTCGGGATCGGCTTATTGTGCGTGTCGAGAACCTCATGCTTCAGGTTCGTCTTCAGGCCGCCGAACGTGCAGAAGAAGTAGCTGTTCAGCTTGATCGCGTACATGTTCTTCGTGTCGATCTTGCGGAGGTAGCGCGGGGTCTTGAAGAACATGGGGTCGGCGCCGAAGTCGCAGGCCTTGTTGTAGTCCTCGACAGACTTCTGGAGCGCCTTCTCAGGAACACCGATCTTCTTCGCGAGCTCGGCGACGCTCGACGCCTTCACGAAGCCGTCGCTTCCCTTCGCGAGCGCCTCGTCGATTTCCTTCTGGAGATTCGGAAGCTTCGTGCCCGGGGCGACGATCACGCCGATACCGGAGTCGGCGCCCTGCTCCATCATGTACTTCACCTGGGTCGCGTCGAAGATGCTCCAGGCTTCGCTCCCGAACTGCTGGTAGACCGCGTCGCCCGCGAGCCCGAAGGAGAGCGCGATCCCTTCGTCAGCGAAGCGGATGCCGTCCGAATTCACCCAAAGGGCGGACGGCTGCCAGCTCGCGGTGTAGAGGTTCCCCGCGAACTTCACGTGGGAAGCGGGCGTCCCGACGTGTGAAACAAAGCCGTATTCGCCGTGCTGGGCGCCGACGTCATAGGCCATCTGGATGCCGTCGCCGGTCTTATTCAGCGGAACGGAAGGACGCCAGACCTTGAAGTCGCGGTGGCCCCAGTTCTTCACCTTCTCGGCGCTGTCCCCGAAGCCGCCCGTCGCGATGATCACCTTCTTCGCGGCAATCTCGAACTCGCCGTCCTTCTGGCTCTTCGCCTTCACGCCGACAACGGCACCGTTCGAATCCTTGATGAGGCCGACAGCGGGCGTGTTCAGGTAGAACTTCACGCCAAGGCGCTCGGCGTTATCCTGCATGCACTGGATCAGGGCCGCGCCGTGCTCGGTGTTCTTGTAGTGGCCGAAGACGTGCCAGGTCGGCTCCTTGATCACGGATTCCTTCCGGAAGAAGACCGGAACACCGTGCTTCATCAGCCAGTCAACGTTCTCGGCGGAACCCCAGATGAAGTCGCGGACGCGGATCGGGTCGGCGGTCCAGAACGAACGCTCCATGTCCTTCTTGAAGGATTCCTCGCGGGTCCCGGCGTCAGCGGCGTCCCGCTGCAGGCGGCTCTCGACCGCGAAGATGCCCTCGGCGAAGGCGGCGCCGCCGCCCGTGAACGCGTTCTTCTCAAGGACGATCACCTTGGCGCCATTTTCGGCGGCGGCAACGCTCGCCGTCATCCCGGCGCCGCCCGAACCGATCACGACAACGTCGGCGGACATCTTGGGAGCCGCCCAGGCGCAGCTCATGGCGACCGACATGGCCACGGCGGACAGAGTCTTCACGAAAGCTTTCATGTTATGCAAAACCTCCTAACCCGAATGGAGAAGTCTATTTGTAAAACAGTTTAGCCTCGTGGTCGTAATGATTCTGTTGCGGCCTCAACAAAAGGAGCTTCCCGGTCCGTCCGGGCGATAAGCGAGGCAGACGAACCAAGCAGCAAGATGACGAAAATACTGCCTTGCCGGGGAAGGAATTGGGAACGCAGAAAAACAAACCCCTCGGAGGAGAGTTCCTTCGAGGGGTCTGCGTGATGAGGGAGCCTGACGGTGACCTACTTTCACCGGAAATACAACCGACTATCATCGGCGCGGGAGCGTTTCACTGTCCTGT
>CADBTW010000023.1 GCA_902797695.1 uncultured Sutterellaceae bacterium | reverse complement strand
GCCTCAGGACCATTTTTCCATGACTCACCGAACCACTGCCCAACGAATGGCAAATTTGGAAGATTTTCCTTCGACTAGCTAAACCCTTCCCTTTGCCCGCCACAGGGTTATTCCTTATGAAATTGAAATTTAAAGCGGCAGGAATCGGGGCCTTTGGCAGGGCATCATCCAATATGGGAATTTGACTGCATATATGAAAAATTCACGCCACCAGCCTCTGATTTTCGGGGTATCTATGGTTGGGGTTAACGTTAATAAATTTGAAATTTTAAAAATTTTGCCCGTGGCTCCTCCGTCGTTTCTTTCATTCCGTTGATATAAAACGGTATTTTTTGTAATTACTCAAAAACGAGTATTCAAAATTTGATTAATTTACTCGAAAAATGGTCTCGTTTGTTAGGGTTTCATCTAATATTTTAGACCGTCTGAACCCTCGATTTCAGTCGTCAAACGTGTAATGATTTGCTCATCAGGAACCAAGCAGAAGACACCTGGAACAAAGAGGCGAACAAAATGAAGATGACGAAAAGGGAAAGGCTCGAGACCGAATTCAGCCGGATGATCGCCGGGGACTACAGGACGCTCCCCGGGCCGAAGACCGCGAGGCAGAGGATGCTGGAGGAGAAGGCCGCGATGTTCGCGTCCGAGGAGGCGCTTCGCGAATTCTTCTCGATGGGGGCAAGGCGCCCCGCCCGGAGGCAGATCCGCCGGACGCCTGCCTTCGCCTGAAGGGACAGCCGGGAGGAAATCAGAGATCCTTCCGGAGCCCTAGGGAAGGGCTAAAGAGAAGCCCTGCAGCCGGAACCCGAGCGAGGAATGTCCGCCCCCCGCCCGCTTCCAGAAGCCGCAGGGCTTTTTCCATGCCCGCTTCCTTCATTGCGAGGAAACGGCCCTGACGAAAACTCTAGCCCCGTTCGACCGGCCGGCTCACGTCCGAGCTCCACTCGGACCAGCTCCCGACATAGACCCCGGCGGGCGAAAGCCCAGCCTCCCGCATCGCGAGCTGGGTCGCGGAGGCCGCGATCCCGGATCCGCAGGAATTGACGACCGGCCGACCCGCCGCGGTCCGCTCGACCGGGACGAAGGCCTTCTGGAGCGCATCGCGCGGAAGGATCCGGCCGCCAGGTCCGTACCCCGTCGAGACGGGGCAGGAAACCGAGCCCGGGATGTGCCCCGCGACCGGGTCCTCCTTTTCCCCGATCCCGTGGTAGCGGTCCGCGGGACGGCTGTCGACGAGAAGGAACTTCTGCTCGGGAAGGTTCCTCTCCACCTCTTCAACCGTCACCACCCGCTCAAGCGGCGCCTTCACCGTGAAGTCCCCGGGCGCTGCGGGCGAAGGCTCTTCCTTCGTCACCGGGAAACCGGCCTTCTCCCAGGCCGCGAACCCGCCATCCAGCACCCGGACGCCCGCGAACCCGACCGCCCGGAGCTCGAACCAGAGCCTCGCCGCGAACGCCGGCCGCCCTTCGTCGTAAACCACGACGAGGCTGCTCCCTGAAACGCCGAATTCGCGCATTTTCTTCGCAAAATCGGGCAACTCCGGCATGGGGTTCCTGCCGTTACTCCCCGTGCGGACCCCCGTCACGTCGTCCTTAAGCGACACGTACCGCGCCCCTGGAATATGGCCCGCCTCGTACGCGCCCCGCCCTGCCCTCGAACGGATGTCGAAGAGGACGAGCCGCGGATCGCCGAGAAGGGAACGAAGCTCATTTGGGGATAAGAGGAAGCGCATGGCGGGAGGCTCCTTTGATGGGAATAACGGGAAAAGAAAAAACCCTTCGCTCCCCAGTGCACTGAGGAGAAAGGGCTTTTCATTTTACTTCCGCTTCACCGCAGGGTCGGCGGCGCCGGAATACGGTCCGCGCACCGGCTCCCGGAGGACCGGCCTCAGGCCTTTTCCTCGGGCGGGTTCTCGTGCAGCGCCCCGACCACGGCGTGCGGCCGGTAGGGCTCCTCGAGGTACGCGATCTCGTCGGGCGTGAGCTTCACGTCGAGCGCTCCGCAGGCATCCTCGAGCTGCGAGATGCTTGTCGCACCGAAGACCGGGGAGGCGACCCCCTTCGCCCAGAGCCACGCGAGCGCGATGCGGGCCATGGAAACGCCGTGCCGCCCGGCGATCTCAGCGACCCGGCGCACGATCGGGTAGTCGATTTCGCGGGTCGAGTCGTACTTTTGCTTCGCGACCGCGTCGGTTTCACCCCGCTTCGTTCCGTCCGCCCATTCAAGCCTCGCGAGCCTGCCGGCGGCGAGCGGCGAATACGGCATCAGCGCGACGCTCATCTCCCGGCAGATCGGGATCATCTCGCGCTCGTCCTCGCGGTAGAGGAGGTTGTAGTGGTTCTCCATCGCGGTGAACGGCACCCAGCCGTTGTCGCGGGCGACGAGCTGCATGTCCTGGAACTGGTAGCCGTACATGGCGGACGCCCCGAGCGACCGCACCTTCCCCTCGCGGACGAGTTCGTTCAGCGCTTCCATGGTTTCGAGGATCGAGGTCCCGTAGTCGAACCGGTGGATGATGTAGAGGTCGAGGTAGTCGGTCCCGAGCCGCTTCAGGCTCCCCTCGACCTCGCGCCGGATCGCGTCCCGGGAAAGCTGCCCCGGGTTGAAGTAGACCTTGGACGCGATCACGACGTCATGACGCTTCACCCCCAGCTTCCCCAGCGCTTCCCCGAGGTACTCCTCGCTCGTCCCCTTCGAGTAGCAGTTCGCCGTGTCGAAGAAGTTGATCCCAAGGTCGAGCGCCCTCCTCACCATTGCGGTCGTGGCGCCGGGATCCAGCGTCCAGTCATGCATCAGGCCCGCCTTGCCGAAGCTCATGCAGCCGCAGCAGAGCTTTGAAACCTGGATTCCGGAGTGCCCCAGAAGCGTGTATTCCATGCTTTTCTATCCTTTCCCTACGTTTTCCCCCTCCCCGGAGTGAACTGCGGAGGAAGGGGATCGCGGCCTTCTGCCGTCCCCCTCATGGGCTACCCCTGAAGAGATCTAATTGAAACCACCTAGAAAACTTTTTAAACAATACGCTTTTTTCCTCTTTGTGTGTTCCCAGGGTGGAAGTTTTTTTCCCCCCTTCCGTTTCCCTCGATCGGCGGATGCACACGTTTTTCTCCTCTCGTTCTCCCTGCGGTCGGGCTTTATTCCCGCATACGGAAATAACGCCAAACGCCCGCTGCGGAAGGGCTGCCCGATGAGCGGCCGTGAGCCATGCCCCCGGAGTGCTCCCGGCCGGGGTGCAGACTGGAGCGGCCTTCTCCTCTCTCACCCGGTCATCCCGGGCTCCGGGAAGCGGATTTGCAGTTCCTTAGGCGGCCCCAAATGTCGCCCGTTCCGCGCCTACCTATAATGGATAAGACTGCGGCCGGAATGTTTGAAGCCGTGATTTCTGATGAGGGAGGACGGGAGAATGGCAGAAGGCAGTCAGGACCTTCGGGCGAGCGCCCGCGCGACGATCCTTTCCCAATGGGGGAAGCTCTTCATCGCGCTCTTCTTCGCCATCGCGGGATACATGAACCAGGCGACTGACCCGGGAACGTCGGTGAACTGCTTCATCGCGGCAGGGGCTTTCGTCCTCCTCGCCCTCCTCCACGTCCTCCTCAACCGCGCGAAGCTCGAGGGCGGCACGATCCGCGTGTCCACAGGCCTCGTCCCCATCGCCTTCAGGACGATCCCCCTCGGGTCGGTCCAGTACTTCAACACGCATTTCGGGCTGATCGGCGGGCTTGTCGGCTACGGGACGATGGAAATCCGGCTTAAGGACGGGAAGCGCTTCCGCGTCCGGAACCTCTGGAAGCCCATTCGGTTCGAAAAGGCCGCATACGCCGCGAAGGGCGGACGGGAAGCGCCGTCAGGCGCCCCGGGGAAACGCGCGAGCGCCTAACGCTCCTCCCTCCCCTATCTGCGTACAAAAAGAACCATTCCTCTCAGACCGGGCGCCTTCATCCAGTGGGCCCGGCCTTTTCGCTACCCTGATCACCAGTCTACCGGTCACCGACCCTTATTCCACCCCGCTCCGCCTTGTTATACAGCCTCGAAAGGGATATATTTTCCCGGCATGAACTACGCCTTTTGGCGTAGATAAAGGAGGAATGCACATGCTGGACATCACAAGGCGTTCACTCATCGCCGGCGCCGCGCTCGGCGCGACATCGGTCCCCGTTCTCGCGAAGGCTCCCTCGAGGATGCCGTCGAAATGGGACCTCACGGCGGACGTCGTGGTGGTCGGGGCGGGCGGCGCAGGGCTCCCCGCCGCGATCGGAGCTGCGGACGCCGGGCTCTCGGTCCTCGTCGTCGACACGAACTACGACATCGGCGGTCACGCGATCGTCTCGGGCGGGAACGTCCCGCTCGGCGGCGGCACCGCGGCCCAGAAGAAGCACGGCGTGAAGGACGACCCGGACACGCTCTTCCAGGACCTCATCGACTGGTCCGTGAACGAAGTGTCCGGGATGCCGGACTACCGCTACAACGACCGGGGGCTGCAGTTCGCGCTCTCCCGGAACGAGGCCCAGACCTACGATTTCCTCGTCGAGAACGGCGTCCCCTTCGTCGACAAGAAGCCCGACAACTTCGGCGCGCACGCGACCGGCCTCTCCGCGCCCCGCGAGAACCACACGGTCTGGAAGAAGGGGCAGTCGCTCGAAAGCCCCGCAGCCGCAGGCGGCACGCTTCTCATGCGGTCGCTCGAAGCTTCCGCCCGGAAGAAGGGCGTCAGGTTCCTCCTCAACTACCACATGGACGAGATCTTCCGCGAGGGGATGAAGAAGTACGGGAAGGGCGGCCGGGTGACAGGGATCGCCGCGCACTACACGCCGACGATCCTCCCCGGGGAAAAGAAGCCGCTCCAGAGCTTCAGGACGAACGGCAACGTGACGCTCTCCGGAAAGAAGGAAATCACGGTCCGCGCGAGGAAGGCGGTCGTGATCGCGACCGGAGGCTCCTCCGGGAACGTGCTGCTTCGGCGTGTCTACGACCCCCGGCTCACGAAGGAATACGCGTGCGCGGCCGAGGAATGGTCCCCTCAGGACGGGTCAGGCGAACTCGCCGGGATCGCGATCGGAGCCGCGCTCTGGGGCACCGCGAACCAGACGATGGACCGGAACGGGACGCTCCGGAAGCGCCCGATCGTCGGCGTCCGCACGAACTACATCCGCTGGACCCCGCAGTCCCCGATCTGGAAGAAGGTGAAATACACGGGCCTTCTCTTCCACAGCTGGAAGGACGCGGTCGTCGTGAACCAGACCGGCCGCCGCTTCTACGCGGAAACCGAAGGAGGCTACCCGAACGGGACGAAGTTCGGCTTCTACAAGGACGGAAAGCCCTACGTCCACGGCGACTGGCGAAACACGACCCGCGCCGGGTTCCGTCCGATGAACTACACGGACGCCGCCCTCGCCGTGAACGAGGGCTCGATGCCGCCCGACTTCGCGTCCGGCCCCCAGTGGGTGGTCTTCGACAGCGAGGTCGCCCGTAAGGAACACCTGAAGGACGGGCTCTGCGACCCGAACCTCTTCTTCAAGGCGGACACGCTTCCGGAGCTCGCTTCCAAGATCTCCACCTCCACCTATTCCTCCTGGAAAATGGACGGGAAGGTGCTCGAGGAAACCGTGCGGCGCTACAACGAACTCGTCGCGAAGGGTTCGGACGACGACTTCGGGAAGAAGGGCATGAAGCGGAAGATCGAGAAGGGCCCCTTCTACGCCGCCTGGTGCACGTTCCCGGTTCATGACACGTACGCCGGGCTCCACGTCGACATGCGCTGCCGCGTGCTCGACTGGGCGGGGAACGTGATCCCGGGCCTTTACTGCGGCGGAGAGTCCGCCGCGGGCTCTTCCCAGCACGGCCTCGGCCGCTGCATGACGGAGGGCTACATCATCGGGAAGGACCTCGGGGAGTCCTGATCCCCGGGTTCCGCAGGGCCCGCCGCCTCACGGCGTGCCGGAGGAAGGGACGGGGCGAAGGAGCGAAGGCAACTTCCCCCCTCGCCTGCTCCCACCCTCCTTTCACCCCCGGCTTGTTGCGGCAAACCGGGGAGTCAGTTATGAGAAGGCGGAAATCGAGGTTCGGTGCCCTGGGTTCCAATACGGCGTCGAACCCGGCAACGAACGGCTCGTCCCGGGCCTAGGATCAGGGAGAGGTCGCCGCGGGGCGCCCTCCTCCCAGTTCCCAGCTTCCAAAAGCAAGCCGCATGAAGTCCACCTGCAAAATCCTCGTCCTCGGAGCGGCCGCAGCCGCTCTTCTTCTCCCCTCCGCTCCCGCTCTCGCGACCGATCTCTCGAGCTACGTTGGCTACACCATCGTCTGGGCCGCGACCGTCACGGGCTTCCAGGACCGGGGAAAGCGTCCGCAGGACAGTTTCGAAGGATGCGATTACGACCGCCGACTCATCCTCGACGACCGGTACTCCGTCTACTGCACGGGATACAGCTACACCTACTCCTACCGGCCGGAGGCCGCGGTTCTCTCGAACGGAACCTCGGCAGTCCTCATCGTGGGCGGCCAGCCGTTCCCAATCCGCCTCCGCTAGGCGCTCCCTTGGAGCTCCCCGCGGTTTAAGATTGCTTTCCCCGTCGCGGGGAAGAGAAAAAAGACAGAGACAGAGGGAAACCGTGCCGCAGAAGACCTTCAGGAAAACCGCCGTCATCGGCGGGACGTCCGGGATCGCCAAGGAAACCGTGAAGCAACTTTCGGGGCTTGAGCAGGTCGTGCTGGTCGGAAGGTCAGAGCCGAAGCTTCGCGAGGCGGCGCTCGAGGTCGGGCGACCTGAAGCGGCGCTCATCGAATTCAGCGGAACGACTCCCGAAGCAATCATGGGGCTCGCCGAGAGCCTCCCCCTCGACCTCGACCTCCTCCTCGTCGCCCAGGGAATGCTCCGGAACAGTTCCGAAACATCGCTCTCGGTGCTTGAGGAAATGACGGACGCGAACTTCACTCTTCCCGCGCTCCTGATCGAGGCGTACGTTGCCCGACGCTTCAGGAAGGAAGGCAGCACGAAGCCCCTCACCATAGCCGCGGTGAGCTCGGTCGCGGGAGACCGGCCCCGTGCGTCGAACTACTGGTACGGAACGACGAAGGCCGCCCTTTCCGCCTTTCTCCCGGGGCTCGAGGCCCGGTGCCGCCAGCAGGGATACCCGGTCTCGGTCTCCGTCATCAAGCCAGGGCTCGTCGCAACCCGGATGATCGAAACCCGCAAGGACCGCCGGATGGTGGCGGATCCGCGGCTCGCCGGCGCCGTCATCGCGCGGGGGCTCGAGTGGGGGAAGCGCGAAATCTACGTCCCCGGCTGGTGGCGCTGGATCATGCTCGGGATGAAGCATCTCCCCTACCAAATCTTCCTCCGGGTGAAGTCCTGAAGGCTATTCCCGGTCGTCGGCCCCTGGGGATTCGTCCGGAACTTCGTTCGAGACCTCGATCAGGTTCCCGTCCGGATCCCGGAAGTAGATCGAGAGAAGCTTCGAGCGGGCGCCGGTCCTCTCGACCGGGCCGAGTTCAACCCGGCCTCCGGCCTTTTCAAGCGCTGCCATGAATGCCGGGAGCGGTGAGCGCGTGATGAAGCAGAGGTCAGCGGACCCCGGGGTCGGGCGACGCGCGAACGGGGCGATCTCGCGGCCCTTCTCGTGCAGGTTGATCTTCTGGCACCCGAACCGGAGCGCGAGCCGCCCCGCTCCGAAGACGACCCGCTTCATTCCGAGAACCTTTTCATAGAACAGCGCCGTCGCTTCCGGGTCCGCCACCGTGAGCACGAGATGGTCGAGCGAGTCGACCTGCGGAACCAAAACCTCCTTTCCTTCGGACGTCATCGGAATTCTCCCGTTCCAAATCCGAAACCGCACTTCTAGCGGCGGTTCCGCTGTTTTTTCGCGTTGAAGCGCTGGCGGGACTTGCGGCGCTGGAGCCGCATCGCCTCGCCGTGGGGGACCCCCTTCGCGTTGACGCCTGAGTCCGCGGGAGGTTCCGGTGCGGCGGGAGGAGGCGCGTGCCGCACGGTTTCAGGCTTCCGGGCCGACCGCCCGCGCACGAGCTTCGCCGCGAAGAAGCTCACGGCGTACATCCCAAACGCCTCGACGAACTCGATCGCGCCCCCCTTCGCGTAGAGCCCGAGGTCAGGGCTCCCGCTGCGGGCCGCGGCGAAGTAGTCCGCGGACGCGAACCCGAGGAAGATCACGAGGACCGCGAGAAGGAGCACGTTCCAGAAATTCCTTCCCTTCCAGCCCGCGAGCACGCCGAGCATCCCCGTGATGAGCCCCATGCCGATTCCCCTCGTTCCTTGTTGACAGGGGTCTATTTTACCGGACAAGGGGCGATGTCCCGGAGGCCTTCCTCCGGAACGGAAACCGGGCGGCGAAAGTCGAGCGCTCTGCCTTTCCTCAGAGACCCCGGGCCCAGTCGTTGAAGTCGTCGATCAGGGGGACGCCTGCGACATAGGAGACCTCGGGAATGTCCGGCCGAAGCCCGAGGAGCTTCTGGTACCAGATCGCGCCGAGGCGCCCCCGCCGGCAGTAGAGGATCACGGGCCTTCCGCTTGGAAGTTCGAGGAGCCTCTTCTCCGACTCCTCGTCCCCGATGTCCTCGGTCGGAACGTCGATCGCCCCGTCGAAATGCTCCCGGTCGAAGGAACCGCGCCCCGCGACGTTCACGATGACGAGGTTCTCCGTTTCCTCCATGTAGCGGAGGGCGGCTTCAGGCGAGAGCCCCCCGAGCTGGTTCTGCGTCATTCGATCCGCCCCCTATTTCGTTCCGGAAGAGGACGATTCGGTTCCCTCGATCCTCTCCTTCACGCTCGTCGCCCCGCGGGAAACAGCGTCTCCCGCCTTCGCGGCGCCGCCCGCGATCCCCGCTCCGACCTTCTTCGCGCCACCCGCAACCGCGTGCCCGGCTTCGGCAGCGCCGTGGCCGACCGCCTTCGCGCCGTCGCGGAAAGCGTGCCCGGTCTCGCGCGTCGCGTCCCGGAAGAAGTGGCCGACCCCGGTCGCGGTCTTCTTCACCGCGGCCCCGGCGTCGGAAACCCCTTCGCCCACCGTCGCCGCGGCGGAGGCCGGGGTTTCCCGCCCGTCGGAGTCAGAGGCGCAGCCGGAAACGAACACGGCGCAAAGCGCCGCGGCCGCGGCGAGATAACGCTTTTCCATCAGAAACTCCTTTCTCCCCTCCGCCCTGACGGACGGAAGGAAACATTCTTTTCATCTGAAGATGATTATGCGCGGGGAAAGGCGGGCCGCCCCGCGTCATTGCAACAGGGTGCAACCGTGGATGCTGGGCCTAGGCCGAACGGTTGTCTTTCATGCCTTCAAGGCACTCCCTTGCCCACGCGCGTGTCTCTTCGAAATCCGCTTCGTCCGGGTGGCGGGCCGCCTCCTCGAGCCTCGCGCGGCGCTCTTCCGTCATCGGGCGCGTCCGGTTCATGCGCTCGACCACCGCGGGGTCGATCTTCCCCTGGAACATCCGGAGCGACGCGATCCGGATTCCTTCCCCCCGGAGTCCGGCGAGCTTCTTCGCGAGATACGCGCGGGAGCGCTCGTCCCCCGGGTTCCCGCCCATCGTTCCGAAGAGGAAGACCGGCACGCCGCGGGTCCGTCTGAGGAGGCGGAGGGCGTCTTCGCTAACTTCGCCCTTGTCAACCCAGAAGCCGCAGAAAAAGGCGCAGTCCCCGGGAACCGCATCGACCTCGTCCGCCGGGAGAAGCTCGGCGCCAGGAAGCGCCGACGCGACCGCTTCCGCGACCCGCCTCGTGTTCCCCGTGCGCGAGGACCAGGCGACGACGATTCCACCAGCCATTTTCCTTTCCCTTAAAGCTGCTCCACGTGGATCCCGGCCTTCCGCAGGAACTGCAGCCCGGTGTCGTCCCGGTAGAGCTCGTGATAGTAGACCGCGACGATCCCGCATTTCTGTATGAGAAGCGAGCAGTGGATGCAGGGGCTGTGGGTGATGTAGATGCTCGCGCCGTTCGAGGAGTAGCCGTTGTAGGCGAGCTTCGCGATCGCGTTCAGCTCCGCGTGCTGGACCTCGGGCCGCGTCACGAGCTTTCCGTCCACCTCGATCTCGCAGCAGTTGTCGTAGCCTGTCGGCATGCCGTTCCAGCCGAACGAGATGATGGAGTGGTTCTTCACGATGACGCAGCCCACCTGGAGGCGCTTCGCGTAGCTCCTCTTCGCCGCGATCTGGGCGATCTGCATGTACATCGCGTTGTCTTTCTTGATATCCATACGGTGCCTCGCTCCTCTTCGTGCGCTTCCTTCCAGAGACGGGCAGGCAAAAGCGACCCTCGCACGCTTCCGGTCTCAAGAAAAGAAGGTTATTTGAATGAGTGTATCCCTGGTCGGCTGCCTGGTGACGGTTTTTCGCTACTTTTTCCCGTCTTTTCCGGTGGTTCCGCCGAAAAGAACCCTCGATACCCCGAATCCGACCGCGTACATCGCGGCAGACACCCCGAACTGCGTCGCGAATCCGTGGAGGAAGAAAGGCAGGGAAAGCGTCCCGTAATGCATGTAGGCCGCGAACTGGCCCGCCTCGAACGCGACGAGGACAAGGAGAAGAAGGACGATCGGAAGGTTGATAAAAGGAAACCCCTTCCAACCGGCGTAGACGCCGAAGATGCCTGTAAAGAAGCCCATCTGAGGCCTCCAAAAGCAAAGGCAACTGCCTAATGTGAAAGTGGATTCTAGCCGATAGGGAGAAAGGCGCGCGGCGTGGCCGAGCTTAGTTTCCGTGAAGGAAGCCCGGAACCACGGGATCTGCGCGCTGCCTGGAACGCTCCCCTTCTTTGTTCTTTTTCGAATGCGCTTTCCTTCGGAGATGCGGAAGGAATGCCGCACCTTCAGCCATGCATTTTCCTGCCGGCCTCAACGCGGCTCTTCAGCTTAAGGAGATTCTTCTGCAGGTCCCGCATCTGCCGCTCAAGCTCCTGCGGTCTGATCAGCAGTGACACGGACTTTTTCCACAGACCCAAATTTTTTCATATTATTTTAAATTTTAATTTATTGTGCTTCATGAAAACTTGCAGTCTTGAGGAAGGAAAGATCTGCCCAGAATCCGATATTGATTATTAATTTATCTTTAATAGGAAATAAAAATATCCACTGTTTAAGAAGCCCACAAGCTACCGTGCATTCGTTCCTTCGGATATTCGTATACGTTTGATTCGCGTGAGAATCGAAAAAGATGCCAGTTTAAAACGCATCCCGGACATGGCCAAGACTAAATATATTTTTTCATCAAAAAGCTTGGGGCGCATGCCCTGAAAGGAGAAAGCGGCATCGCTCCCGACGAGTCGGGCGCCACTGCGTCCTTCACTGCAGGATTCGCCCGTTCGGAGTGCGCCCGGTGTTCACGAGAGGCGGCCGCGAAGGAACCCCTGGGGGCAGTCGGGAAGGAAGGCCTTGCTGGGAAAAGCGGAGGCCAAGGATGGAAACGCCCCCTTCGGAATCGAAGGGGGCGCTGTCGCCGCAGACTTGGGAAAGGACTTCCAACCCCAGTCCGGACGGCTCAGGCGGTTCCTAGAAGAACCACCAGAGGAAGACGCCGAGGAAGCCGAAGAGGAAGATGAGGCCGGCAATGCCCCAGACCTTCATCACCTGCCCGTACCTCCACTCCTTCGGGAGGTAGTTCCCGGTCATCAGCCTGAAGTTGATCGCGGCGAGGATCGGCGTCGTGCAGAAGGCGCAGATCATCGCGAACTTGAGGAGCGCGATCATTTCGTTCTTGAAGAAGAAGATGAGGGCGAGGCCCGCGACGAACTCGAAGAGGAGCCAGAACGTCATCCCGGGGCGGTAGTCGGCCTCGGGCTTTCCCTTCAGGTAGCACTGCGCGATGCCGCAGACTCGCGCGTAGCCGTCCATCACGGTGACCGCCGAGCCCCAGATGCAGGCGAACGCCATCACGGACATGAACGGGATGGACCACTTCCCGATCGACTGCGCGTAGAGGTCGATCAGCTGCGTCGTGAAGCCGCCGCCCTGCATGATCGGCTTCTCGTAGGAACCGAACATCACGAGGGCGCCGAGGACACAGAAGACTGCGGCGAGGAGAGCCGTCACGATGAACCCGGTGTTGAAGTCGAAGAAGCCGCCCTTCACCGTCACGTTCTGCGAGACCTTCTGGCGCTTCACCCAGGCCGACTGGATGAGCGTGATGTCAAGCGGGCACGGCATCCAGCCCATCAGCATCACGATGAATCCGAGCCCGGCCATCGTCCAGGGAGAGACCTCGGGACGAGTGGAAGCCGCCGCGAGGTACGTGACGCCGTCAGGCCGCGCGGAGAAGAGCAGCACGAGGACCGCCATGACCGTGACGAAGGAGAGGAGCGCGACGAGCGCCTTCGACACCTGGTTCAGGAGCTTGAAGCGCCCGAGCATGATGACGCCGAGGCAGCTCGCCATCACGAGGATCGAACAGGCCCACATCGGAAGCGCCGGGATCATGTAGTGGAGAATGCCCGCCGCGAACACGGCGCAGGCCGCAGTGCTCGTGAAGCCGCCGTAGGCCATCAGGAACCACGCGAGCCACACCCAGCCCTTCCCGAGCTTCGCGTAGCCGTCGAGGAGCCCTTCCCCGGTCGCGAGAGTCCAGGTCGGTCCCGCGCGGAAGAACGGATACTTGATGAAGTTGATGAAGAGGATGAAGAGGACGAGCGCGAACCCGTAGAGCGCGCCCGCCTGCGTCGAGGACACGAGGTGCGAGCCGCCGATCGCGGCGGAGGCCGCCATGATGCCCGGCCCGAGCGTCCGGAAGAGTTCCTTGAAAGTGATCTGGTTACCGCCCTGCGGCGCCGGTGTTTGTTCTGGCATTTCAGACTTCTTTTTTTCTTGTTCCAGGAAGGGGGATTTGGTGCAGCAATGGCGGGAAACGCCACGCCGGCCCCATTCCCTTCGCCCGGCGTGTCCCGATACCAGTCGTCCCGGCCTTCAGGAGGGAGCGGGGCTCGTTCGCCGCGCCGCTCGGGATAGAAAAAACGCCCCCTGCCAGAAGGGGGCGATTCCGTACCCCGCCCGGGAAGAGCCCCGGGCACCGTTCCCCGAAGGGAGAACATGGTTTCGATTGTAGGCAGAAAGAGGTAATCAGGCTTCAGGGATTTGAATTAGGACATTGTTCCTAAAGCAAAACTCTTATTTCAGCTGAGTCCTTCGTCCCTCCTCCGCAGCACGTCAGTTCCCGGCCGGGGTCCATGCTGTCGCGAGCGCTACCCGACCCTAGTCGGAAAGGCCTGCGGTTGTCCGCCACGCCCGGCTGTTTCCATGAACAAAATCCCCGAAGGCCCTCTGCGGGCGATGGGGGTGCTGCGAGGCTCCCTCTGCGCATCAAAATCGTCTGTCCCAGAGGGCCTTTCCGGGGAAAGGCCCGTCCTCAGACTTTCGCTCTCCAGGCAAGGCTGAAATTGTTAAATCAAATTAACAAAAACCACTTAAAACAAAATTTGACAATTTGACTTTTCTATTTAACGAATCTATAAAAATTAGAAATTCAATTTTTCACTGGAATTCGCATGCCTGAAAGCCCATACATCGATCGTCCCCTGTATCTTCAGATGCTGGACGCATGGAAGGAGAACAAGCTGATCAAGGTCATCATGGGACCGCGCCGCTGCGGGAAGTCCGTACTGCTTGAAATGTTCATGGACAGGCTGCGGGAAAGAGGCGTGGGCGATGACCAGATCATCTATCTCGAGCTGAACAAGAAGGAATACGAAGGCTTCCTGACAGACGACTCGCTGCACGCCGAGATCCTGAGACGGTGGGACCAGAAAAGTTTCGCCTATCTTTTCATCGATGAAGTCCAGGAGTGCAGAAACTTCGAGGAAGCCCTGGCGAGCCTTCAGGGCAGAAAGAACCTGGACATCTATGTCACTGGTTCAAACTCAAAAATGCTTTCCGGCGAACTTGCAACCCTGCTCACCGGAAGGTACCTGCCAATCAACATGCTCCCCTTTTCCTTCAAGGAATTCAGAACAGCGGTCGCGTCAGAAGGAAAGAGCAGCAGGGACGACTTCAGGCAGTACCTGAGCGTCGGCTCCTTTCCCGAAGTCATTCCGTACCGGAACGACAGAAAATTCCAGTCCCTCTATTACCGGGTGCTCCTTGAGGACATGATCGGGAAAGACATGAAAGGGCGCTACAGCATCAATGACGAAACAACCCTGCGGCGGCTGATCAGAACTCTCGCCTCCAGCGTCGGAAGCGCTTTCTCCATCAGGAAAATCAGCAACACTCTCAGCAGCGAGGGCGCAAAATCCAACAACGTAACCATTGGAAAGTACCTGGAAGCGCTAGAGAACAGCTACTTGTTCTATCGCGCCCGACGCTTTGACGTGCGCGGGCGAGCCAACCTGAAATCCAAGGAAAAGTTCTACCTCTGCGATGCGGCCTTTCGGAATCATCTGGTGAATACCACTTACCCCGATTTCGGGCACTTGCTGGAAAACGTCGTCTACTTGGAACTGCTTCGCCGGTACCCGTCGGTAAATATCGGAAAGAACGGCAGCCATGAGGTCGATTTCGCCGTGCAGGATGAAAACGGGGATTTCCTCTACTTTCAGGTGGCGCAGAGCGTCATGGATCCCGGAACGCTGGAACGGGAAATATCCGCATTTGACGGGATTCCTGACAATTACCCGCGCATTCTCCTCACCTTGGACGAGTTCGGTGCCAACTCCTCCATCAATGGAATCCATCATCTGAACGCGATCGACTGGCTGCTTTCATTGGATCTGCCGCAAGGGCCTCGCGGAGACGGTCCGAAAGCCCTCCGGTGCGCCGCATCCGGCGGCCTGCAGCCGCCCCGATCGCCGCTTCCGACGCGAACACCGTGAGTTCGCCTGGTGTTTCCTTCCGGTTCGTGAGGCGGGTCACCGCGGTGTAGAGGAGCTCGCGCGACCCGTGCTTTGCCGCCTCCCCTGAGGGGAGCGCCACCGCGAGCCTCGTGTAGGCCGAGCCCTGGCTCTTGTGGATCGTGATCGCGTAGGCGGTTTCGTGCTCGGGAAGCAGCCCGACCCGCATCACGCGCTTCCGGTTCCCGAACCAGGCAACCAGCTCCTGCCCTTTGTCTGGTTCCTCAGGCAGCGGGAGCTCGATCGCGACATCGCCGTTCGCGAGATCGAGCGCAGGGTCGTTCCGGCGAACCATGATGAAACGCCCCGGATAATGCGGCGAGAACGCAGGGGCCGCCCCCGCTTCCCGTACCGCCGATCCGACGTAATCGTTCACGGCGTCAGTCCCGTTCACGCCGGCCCGGACCGCGGAGAGAACCCGCGTTCCGTCAGCACGGTCCCAGAAATCCTGGGCGGCGGCTTCGAGCCCGGGATCCAGCTTTTGTCCGTCCAGCACTGCCTTGAGGTATGGCCCGATCCGAAGGGTTGCCTCGGAAGCCTCGCGGCGGTCGAGCAGGAACCCGAACGATTCCCGAAGCCACTCCTGCATCCCCCGCGTGAGGCGGGTGCCGCCCCGCGCCTTGGTGTCGGGGTTCCAGGAAATCCGGAACCCGCCCGCCGCGTCGCCTGAATTAGCGAGCACCGACTTCACTTCCTCAAAGTCCGCTTCGCCCCCGCCTTCCGGCGTGATCGCGCGTGAAAGCCGGTAAACGGAAGAGCCGGGCGTGAACCGGTGGCTCGTCCGGAACTCCCGCACCCAGGGGCCGACCGGTCCGCTGCTGTCCGAAAGGTCGGCGAAGACCGCGCCGGGGCCGACAGCGGAAAGCTGGTCCTTGTCCCCGAGGAGGATGAGCCGGGTCCGCTTCGGGTCGAGCGACGCGAAGAGGCGCGAAGCGAGGTCGATGTCCATCATCGAGCATTCGTCAACGATGAGAACGTCGAAGGGAAGAGGCGACGGATTCTCAATGAGAAGCCTGTCCAGGGTGGAAGTGAAGATGCGCTTCGGGTCGAGAAGGGCTGCCACCCGCTCGACCTCAGGATTTCCCTTCATCCGTCGCACGGAATCGAGGAGCGACTCCTCGAGGTTCGCCGCGGCCTTCCCTGTCGGGGCGGCCCCGGCGATCCTGAGCCCGGGGTCGCCGAGCAGAAGCAGGGCGAGGATACGGGCGACGGTCGAGGTCTTCCCGGTCCCTGGGCCTCCGGTCACAACGAGGAACCGGTGCCGGAGCGCGAACGCGACCGCCTCGTCCTGCGCCGTGTCCGCCCTCCCTGTCTTCCAGTCGAGTTCCTGGAAAGCGGCGAAGGCCGTCACCTGTTCTCCGGAGGGATCCCGGACAGGTTCCCGGCAGAACCGGGCGACCGCGAGCGCGAGTTCCTTTTCCTCAACGAACCGCCGCTCGAAATAGATCCTCTCGCCCGCCCGGTCGATAACGAAGGGCGAGAACCGGATCCGGCCGTCCGAGGTATTCTCACGCGGGCCTCCGTCTGAGAGCGGATCCACGGCCACTCCTTCCCGGATGAGTTCGTCCGCCGTCTCTTCCGGATCAAGCCCCTCGGCTCTGAGGTCCGCGTAGGAAACGCAGACGCTTCCGCTTCGCTCGCTGTCCTCCTCGACCCGGGCAAAGGCCCCGGCGATGCCGAGCACGGCGCGGCTGAGCGACTCCGGGACCACCCCTCCCCGATTCCGCCTGACAATGGAGAGGATCAGGCGCCCCTGCGCCAGAAGCCCCATCCGTTCAAGGGACGAGGCGTTCGCTTCGTTCTTCGTTTCCATCAGTCTTCCTTCTCCTTCGCCGTGCCCTTCATCAGCAGCGTGTCCGCGAGATCGATGATCCGGGGATCCGGCGTAAGAACCGCAGCAGCCGGTATTTCGGGCGGCGCCTTTTCCGAGAACCCGCGAACGAACACGTAGCAGATGCCGCCTAGCCGCGAGAGCGCCTCGTCCGGCGTGATTTCGTACGCCCCCTCGATCATCCGGCGCGCGGCGACGAGGTAGAAGAGCGCCTGCCACCCGTATTTTTCGCGAAGCATCACGCCGCGAAGCCCGGCGGGCCCGTAGTCCGCGATCGTTCGGCCCGGCTGGTCCGTCTTCCAGTCGAGAAGCCAGAATTTCCCGTCCGACCCCGACTGGAACATGAGATCGATCCGCCCTTCAAGGAACCCCTTCAGCTCGGGCGACCACGAGCTCTCCGCGAGGGCGGCGAGCGGCAGCCCTTCCGAATGCCGGAACCGGTCGTTGAAGCGGATGATGTCGGACGCGAACTCGCTCGCCTTCAGTTTCTCCGCCTCGACCGCGATCGAGAACGGGAGCTCGGCCGCGGCGCACCCTTCTGGAACTTCCGAGAGCCTGAGGCCCCCGGGAACCCGGGGGCTTCCGTCCTCGCGCTTCTTTCCCTTCGCGAGGTCCGCGAGAAAAACGCCCCGGAGCCGATCCCGTAGCCACGCGTTCGCCCGTGCGAGCTTCGCGCGGAAGAGCTCGCCGGGATCCTCCGGATCTCCCTCTTCCACCGGCACCCGGTCCGCGAGCCCGGACGCCCCCGCGGACTCGAGCGCCCTGCGGAACCCACGGGCCCAGGCGTCATCGTCAGAAAGCAAGGCCTCCCGATGGAGCCCCGCATTCATGCAGGCTTCGAGGATGTTATGCACCGCGTCCCCGGTGTCCTTGCCGCCGCCTATATAGGAAGGCGAATCGATTGCTTCAGGCGCCGCACCGGAAACGCCCGCGGAACTGTTCTCGTAGCCCTCGTCCGCGTCCTCTTCCCCCGCGAGCTCGAACCCGCGGGTGATCGAGCTGTAGCTTGAAACCCGGGCCGAGGCCGGGAGACGGTTCCTCGGCAGGACGAATTCCGGCGGTTCAGCCCCGGGGAGCGAAACCTTCGGAAGGTCCTTCGGCTCAAGATCCCTGTTCTCGAATGCCTTCACCTCGGCGAGGGTCTCGTCAGGCTTCATGGCGAGGAGCGACCCGGCCGCTTCCCCGAGCACCGAGCGCTTCGCCTCGTCCTTCGTTTCCTTCGCGGCCTCCCGGAGCGCTTCCGCCATCCGGACCTTCAGGGCGCCGTCGCGGAACGGGGACTCGGAGGCAAGCCGCTCCGCGAGCGCGTCAAGGCCGGCCTGGATCCTCCTCGCGCGGTCCTCGGCCTTTAGAGGCTTGGGTTTCTTCAGTTTCCCGTTCTTCCCCATTTCCGCAGGCAGCGGATCATCCAGGTTCGGCGCGAGGAGCCTTGTCCAGACGCTTCCGACATTGGCGGGAGACAAGCCGTACCTTCCCCTCTTGTAGCCCGGAATGAGGGGGATCACGAGGGAGGCCGAGCTCCGGGTCGCGGCGACGTAGGCGATCCGATAGACCTCGTCCGGGTCGTCCGACCCCGCGCTCCCCTCGCCTGCCTTCGGAGCGAAACGGTAGTCCCAGGAGCCGTCGGGCTTCCAGACGAACTCGCTCCGGTTATCCTTCGGCCCGTCCCTTCGGGAACCCCCGCTTCGCCTTGCGCCGAGCTTCGAGGCTTCAGGCAGGAACACGACCGGGTATTCGAGCCCCTTCGCGGCGAAGATCGTCGCAACCCGGACGAGCGACTCGTCGCTCTCCACGCGGAGCGACCGCTCTTCCGGCACACTCGCTTTCCCGCTCCTCGCGTCCTCGAGCGCGATCTCATACCGCCGCACGAGCGCTTCGAAGTTCCGCATCCGCTCGTCCGACGCATGGAGGAGTTCCGTGATGTGGCTCCAGTTCGTGAGCGACCGCTCGCCCCCTGGCGTCCCGAGGAGGCGGCCAACAGTCCCGAAAGACTTGAAGACAGAAGAGACGGCAGCCGCGAGCCCGTGCGACGCGTAGGCTGCGGCAGCTGCCCGGAACCGCTCGAGATCCCTGAGGTAAAGCGAGGAATCCTCGGACCGGATCTCCGAAAGCGTCCGGCCGCAGATCCGGGTCGCCCGGGCGGCGTCCATCCGTCCCTTCCCCGAGGACGGCGCGATCGCCTGGAGCACGGTGAGCAGTTCCTCAGCTTCCTTTGTCGCGAAGACGTCGTCGCCTGAGAGGTGCAGCACGCGGATCCCGATCTTCGAAAGCTCGAGCTCGACCGCGGCCGAGTCCTTGTGGTTCCTCACGAGAAGCGCGATGTCGGAGGGCTTCACGCGGGCGTCGCCGAGGCTCTTCTTCGGGTCGAGGAGGCGTTTCCCGACATAGGTTTCCCGGGTGAGAAGCTCCGAAACGCGCTCCGCCATGAGCCGCGCCTCGGCGGTCCTCCGGGCCTCCGCGCTTGTCACGGGGTATCCCGCGGCCTCCGCCTCGGAGCCGGAACACCATCTGGCGCTCCAGACTTCGAACGCGTCGAGCGGCTTCAGCGCCCCGCTCTCGTCCCGCCCGAAGAGCGGGAGGCGGGATGCCGAGCTTCCGACCGGGTCGTAGCCGATTCCGGGGATCTTCGACCCTCCCCCGGGGGCCGTGAAAAGCGTGTTCACCGCGGCGACTTCGGGCGGCGTCGTCCGGAAGTTCGTGAGAAGCGAATAGGGCGAGGCCCTAAGTTCCGCGTTCCGCTTCGCCCCGAGATACACCGAGATCTCCGCTCCGCGGAAGCTGTAGATCGACTGCTTCGGGTCGCCGACGAAGGTGACGAAGGGCTGCGGGGAGAGGCCTTCCGCGAGGAAGAGATCCCGGAAAATCGCGTACTGCAGGGTGTCAGTGTCCTGGAACTCGTCGATCAGCACCGCGCGGTAGAGCTTCCGGACTCGGGCCCGGAACTCTTCGCTCCGCGCGACCGTCTCCTGCATCCGGATCAGGATGTCGTCGTAGGAAATGAGCCCTTCCGCCTCCTTCCGGCGGTTCACCTCGCCCTGGACCTTGCCGCAGAAGTCCCTGATCATCCGCTCGGCCCCGGGCGACGCGTCCGTCACCCGGAAGCCCTTCTTCGGGTGCGTCCGCATCCAGCGGAGGATCCCCCGGCCGTCGAGCCGCAGGACGTCCGAGGCGAGCCCGGGGTCAGGTTCTCCGCCCTCCCCTCCCCGCTCCGCGATCCCGAGCCAGAGCCGCTTGAACTCGTCCACCGCCTCCGCTTCGATCCGCGAGTCGTCCCCGATGTCCCCCGAGAACGGGGTGCCGCCCGAGAACGCCCAGGACTGCAGCATCCTCCGGCAGAAGCCGTGGATCGTGTAGATCGAGACTTCGCCGAAATCGCGAAGCGCCGCGTCAACGCGGCCGTGGAGAACGTCCTCGCTGATACCCTCGCCCCGCCACTTGAGAAGGAGGGGTTCGAGCTCCTTCCGCTTCTTTTCCCTCGCCGGTTCCCCTTCCGACCCTGGAGCCGTCGCGAGGTACGCGTCCCGGAGGATCTCGCGGACGCGCGAAGATAGCTCCGCGGTCGCGGCATCCGTGAAGGTGACGACGAGGAACTCGCTGATCTTCACGTCTTCCTCCGCGATCAGCCTCAGGATGAGCCTCTGGAGCGTATAGGTCTTTCCGGTTCCCGCGCTCGCCTCGATGAACATCAGGCGGGAAAGCGGCGTCTCGTCGCAGTTGAAGGAAACCGGGGTCTTCGTTTCAGCCATTTTTTCCTACTCCTCCCCGAGGATCGCGAGGATCCGATCGACTTTCGACTCGAGCTTCACGAGTTCCGGCTCCCTGGCGCCCTGCTCCAGAGCGGGGTAGAGCGTTCCGCCTACGAAGTCCTTGAATTCTGAAATGAGGAGGTCCTTCCTCTTCAGCTCCTCCTCGGTCCGGTAGAAAGGCGTGTCCGCGTGTTCGCCCGGAAGCACTTCGGACCTGTCCGCAAACGCTTCGTAGAGCCTGAGGAGCGCCTGGAGGACCCGGCCTGCCGTCTCCTTCGCAGGCCCGAGGATCACGGGGACGATTTTTTTACCGTCGCCCTTCCCGTCCTTATCCGGCTTGCCCGCCTTGTCCTTCAGCTGCTTGACAAGCGAAGCAAGGACCCCGGCCTGGACCGGAATTCCCTTCGGCGCGAGAAGAAGCGCGAGGACCGCGGCGTCCCACGCCTCACGGGAAGACGCGGCCGCGACGGCAACGAACAGCCTGTCACCCTCTTTCTGAGGTTCTTTCCGAAGCCCGGCACCGGGGTGGGACACGATCCAGTCGCCTTCCTGAAGCTCAAGCGGTCCGGTATCCCCGGCCGGCTCCCCGGTGAGCGTGCACCCGAGCGCGTCCCAGAGGGACACCGACTCGCTTTCGATCGCGGACCTCCGGACCGCCCCCGCGCCGTACGCCGGGTCAAGGCACCTTAGCCGCACGAAGTCCTCCCGCGGGATCCCGGCCTCGTACGCGCGGAGCGCCTCACTCCTGAACGCCCAGCCGTCGAGCCCGCCTGACGGGAAGTCGAGCGGCTGCCCGGACCGCTCCTCGATCCGCTCGGGAAAGATTTTCGCTTCCCGCATCGCGGTCGTCTCGGGGGAGGCGAGGTAGCGCGAAAGCTCGCGCGCCTCGAGCCTCCTCGGGCTCTCGTCCGAGCCTCGGAGAAGCGGGGTCCCCCTCGGAGCGAAGGGTTCGGCGGGCTTCTCCTCTTTCCCAAGGGCCTCGAACGCCTCCTTGTCGGAGCCGAGGAGCGCTTCTTCCCTCGCCTTCGCCGTGAAGTTCGAGCGCGAGTAGGAGGCGAGCGGAAGCCGCACGTCCCAGGCCGCGCCCTTCACGGGCTCGAGCCCGAGCGCCGCCCTCTTCGAGTCCGCCGAGTTCTCAAGCTCCCGGAGGAAATCCGTAAAGTCCGTGACCACTTCCGAGGGTTCAAGCGGCCGCTCGCGGTTCGGCCCCTCCGAATAAAAGACCGCGAAGGCGTCGCGGGCCGCCATCACGAGGTCGAAGAACGCGTTCCGGTTGTCCGAGCGGCTGTCGCGGTCGCCACGGCGCTTCAGGTCCTTCACGCCCATCAGGTCGAACTCGTCAAGCTGCAGCGACCCCGGGAACCCGGAGGCCGAATCGAGCCCGACCACGGCGATCGCGCGGAACGGGATCCCGCGCATCGCCGTGATGCTTGAGAGCACCATCCGCCCATTCGCGCGCGCGGCGACCGAGGGCTCGCGGATCCGCTTCCGGAAGGCGCTCCAGAGGACCGCGAACGGAATCGTCTTTGCTTCCGGAACGCCGGACGAGTTCGACGCCTGCATCGCGGTCCGGGCTTCAAGCGCGAGGAGCTTCCTGAGGTCCTCCGCGTCAGGCGCCGACCACCAGGTCTTCTCGCGCGGGAAGAAGCGGTCCGTGATCTCGAGGAGCACGGGACGCCAGTCGAGCGTCCTCCCGTCGGACTCGAAGATCCGCTTCGCCGCCCACTCGAGCGACTCCGCGAAGAGGACGAGGGAGCAGAAGAGCTCCCGGTTCTCCGCGACGCTCTCCGACCCCTCTCCTCCCGTCTTCGGACGCGTGTCGAGGAATGCCCGGGAGAGGGCGGTGTCGTCAGAGGCCGCGGCGCCGAGCTCAAGCCTCTCCAGCGCCCGGACGAGCGTCCCCTCGTTCGCGCCGTCGAGGATGAGTGGGTCGCCGGTCGACCGGGCGACCTCTTCCAGGTGCTCTTCCGAGATCCCGAGCCGGTACCCGGCCCTGAAAAGCCACTTGCGGATCAGCCCGAGGTCCTCGACCCCGAACCCCCAGGTCTTCGCGATCGAGGGGGACGCGATAAGGTCGAGGAAAGCGTCGGGCTCGGCGCGGCCGAAGAGGAACGAGACGAGGCTCGTGAAGGCCTTCGCGGCGCCGGACGTCTCCTCGAGGCTCCGGCCCGAGGTCTCGTACTCGATTCGCTCATCCCGATCCAGCGCCGAAAGCACGGAGTCAAAGACCGGCGTCGCCCGCCGCATGTCGGGTGCCGCGACGAGGATGTCTCCCGCCCGGAGGTCCGGGTACTTCTGTTTCAGCGCGTAAATCCAGTCGACCACCGCCTCCGCTTCACGCGCAAGGCCCGGCGCCCGGGCGACGCGAACCGATGGAAGCCCCGGCTCCGAACCGAGCCACGGCTCCGCCTCATCGCGGTCCATTTCCGCGAGGAAATCAGTCTTGTTCCGGTACACCGCCTCGTGCACGCGGTCGAGGAGCGTCCGCTCCTCCTTCCCTCTGCGGCCTGAGAACTCGTGGAGGTTCGCGCCGATATAGGGCGCTTCGTCAGCCCCCGGCCGCGCCGCGTCCTGAAGCGGGAACTTAGGGTCGAAGACCGAGCGGATGTCGCTTCCCCTGACGCTCTTCACGAGGGCGTGCGGCGGCTTCGCCTCGTCGCTGTCATCCTCGGCCTCTCCGAATTCCGCGGTGTTCACGAAGTTCCAGACGCGCCCGTAGACCGCGCGGACCTGTTCCGCGTTCCGGGCGAGCCACCCGCAGCCTTCGCGCGCCGCCCGGTCCGTCCCGTCGAACCAGAAGTTCGTGGAAGGGTTCATGAGGTAGAGCGAAACGTCCGTGAACGCGCTCTTCTGCCAGAGGATCGGAAGCATGAGGGGCGGAAGCGAGATCGGGAGGAAAACGTGGAGCGGGACGTTCCCGGTCCGCGAGACGCCGGCCGCGAGCCTCTCCTTCACCCGCCGGAGCGCCCGGGCGCCTGAGAACCGGGGGGTGCCAGAGTCGTCCGCAGGCTCCCCGAGCCACTTCCAGAGATCCGCTTCCCAGCCCGCGTTCGCGCGGACGTCCTCCGTGAGGAACGCCTTCCGCTCGCGGAGCTGCCGCGCGGTCGTTCCCTTCGGATCCACAGGCGGGTCGCCGTCAAGCCACCCCTGGACCCAGTCGAAGCGGTAGCTCGAGTACTTCGTGAAGTCCGCCGCGATCCGCATCGCGAGTTCGAGCCGCCCGGGGTCGGACGGATCCTTCAGGTCGTCCCGCCGCAGCGAGCCGCCGCGCGTGAGGTAGCTGAGAAGGGGCTTCGCCCTCGGGTTCCCCGTGAGGAAGCCGCGGTCGAGAAGCTTCGCCCAGATGAGCCACTCGAGCTCCTGGCCCTCGGCCGAACGGCCGACAGGCGCGCCGAGGTATGGCTGCAGCCACGCCCCGGGGAGCTGGAACCTGACGCCTGAGGACGCCCGGCAGTCGGACGTCGCCGCGATCCAGCGCGTGAGGTCCGTCTCAACCGCGCGGCTCGGGACGATCACGTCGATCGGCTGGAAGAAGCCCCGGGCCGTGCCGCCCTCCTCCTTCGTGAGGCGCCGCCGCTCCATTTCGAGGTTCGAGCAGAGCATCGCGCGGAGCACCTCGTAGCCGTTGCTCGAATAGACGTGGAACTTCCGAACAGGATTCCCAGCAGCTTCAGCCATGCCGCGCGCCCTCTCTTATCTGGTGACAAACAGGGATTTTATCGGCGGGAGGCATCAGGGCCACGGAATTTGAAAATTCAATTCCATGCGGGTAAACCCTTCCGCCTGGTGCCCTGCTATAGTTGCCCCGACTACGGAGGAAGTACCCGCTCCTTCCCGAGCAACATGGCCAGGACACCTGAAATGAACAAAAGAACCCTTCTCGCCGCGCTTTCCTTCGCTCCCCTCGCCGCCTGCGGCGGCATGTTCGCGATCGACAAGTGGCCGAAGGTGGACGTGCGGGAGGACGAGGACGAGATCCGAACCGCGGTGATCGCCGCCGCAAAGGCTGAAGGGTTCGGGGTCGAGCGCGTGATGCCCCACCTCGTGCAGGTCTCGTACCCGGGAAAGGCGGGGCCCGAATTCGAGCGGCGCCACGCCCGCTACCAGGTCCTCATCACGGGCCACTCCTACCTGATCCGGTACATGGACAGCGTCGGGCTGAACGCCTCGCGCTGCTCGATGGGGTCTTCCGGCTGGTGCGCGGACAGGACGGTCGACACCTGGATGGGGCGGCTCGACAAGGCGATCCGGGACCGGCTCTCGGTCATCAGCCGGAACCGCTCGCTTCTCTCCTTCTAACGGAAAGGAACAACCGAACATGCAGAAACGCACATTTCTCGCCCTCATGGCGGCGCTTGCCGCCTCCGCCTGCGCAGGCACCTTCCCGGTCGCTTCGAACGGCCGCGTCCGCGTGAAGGAGAACTCTGGCGCGATCCGCCGCGCGGTGCTCGAGGCTGCCAAAGAAAGGAAATTCACGGTCGAGGAGAATTCGCGCTCCAGGATCACCGTGATCTACCCGGACCCGGGGCACTCGAAGTTCTCCCGCTATCACGCGCGCTACGAGGTACGGTTCGGGGACGGCTGGTACGACCTCCGCTACCTCTCGAGCTCGGGGCTCGCCGCGAGGAACTGCGACACGGGCACTTCGGGGATCTGCGGCCACCGGAAACTTGAAGTGTGGCGCTCCGACTTCGACTCCGCGATCCTCTCCCGCCTCACGCGGGCCGCATAGCCGCCCTCCGGAAAGGGAAGCCGCTCCCGGCTTCCCTCCCGTCTACAGCCTTTCCCTTATTTCCTCCCCGTTTTGAGGGAGATCGGGCCTTCGCGCGCTAGAATCAGCCGCTTCCAAAAAACACCTTTGTTTTCAGCGGAGCCGCAGCGCCAATGTCCTGGCTCACTAGTCTTCTCACCGATCCCTCGAGCTTCAGCCACGGGATGCTCGTTTACTCGTTCGTGATCGCGCTCGGGCTCTCGCTCGGCCGGATCCGGGTGTTCGGGATCTCGCTCGGGACCACATGGGTGCTCTTCCTCGGCCTCATCCTCTCATTCCTCGGGCTGAAAGTCGACCCGGAGCTCCTCGCTTTCTTCAAGAACTTCGGCCTCATCCTCTTCGTCTTCTTCATCGGGCTCCAGGTCGGGCCCTCGTTCTTCGCCACCTTCCGGAACGGCGGCTGGGGCCTTAACGGCCTCATGCTCCTCGGGATCGCGCTAAGCATCGCGGTGACGATCGCAGCCTTCTTCCTCTTCGGCAACGGAATGTCGTTCGCCGACATCCTCGGCGTCCACTTCGGCGCCGTGACGAGCACGCCGGGGCTCGGCGCGACCCAGGAAGCGATCCACGTGATGGGG
>CADBTW010000022.1 GCA_902797695.1 uncultured Sutterellaceae bacterium | reverse complement strand
CGGAACCTCGCCTGCGAGACCGGCCTCAGAACAAATAAATTTCGAATCTGTGCGGGTGGTAGATTTAGCAGATTCAGATAAACGGTTCAGAACTGAGGAAGCATTCTGAAGTGGGTCTTGAACCTGCGCATCAACGTAGTGCCCCTTCGGGAGCACTGAGGCTGGACAACCAGACCTGCGTCAGCAGGCCTCCGCTTGGAAGGCGGGGGTGGTTGACTAGTGGCCCCATGTTATGTCGTTGCCTTCAGACGATACCTGCTCAACTCCCGACAGGCTAAGGTTGGGCGTGGTCTTGTGATTAACAATGAAGGGCAAGCGACATCAGTTTCCTTCTTCCTGTTTTTTTACGGCTGGCTTTCAGTTTTTTTGTTTCATGTACGGCCCGGAAGCCAGTGAAATTTCAGGCAAGAAGCAAAACTATGCAAAATTATATACAATTATCTTGTAAAATTCAAATAAATCTAAAAATATATATTTAAATGCCAAACATGATATCCATAGGCCGGGCAGCCCAGTTGTTCGGTGTCAGCATCCAAACGATGCGGAACTGGGAGAAAAGCGGGAAACTGATGCCCGACTATGTTTCTCCCGGCGGAACACGCAAGTACAGCGAAGAGCGCGTCCTTGTCCTGTCAGGCAGGGCAGTGGCGAAGGCCCTTCCTAACGAAAACCGGATGACCCTCGCCTATGCCAGGGTGAGGACCCGTGACGAGCGGGAGGAACTGAAAAGGCAGGTCCATGAACTTGGCCGGTATTGCTCTGAGCACGGTTACGAGTACGAACTCATCACAGACTATGGCTCAGGTCTCAACGATGACAGGAAAGGCCTGCAGAAGCTTCTCCACCGGATTCTTTCCGGAGAGATCGGACGCGTGGTCGTTACCAGCAGGGACCGATTGCTAAGGTTCGGGAACGAGCTTCTCCTTTCAATTTGTGAAGCGAAAGGTGTTGAGGTCGTTTTCATGAATCACGGGGAAGGCACATGGGCCGAGGAAGGGGATGAAGACCTTGCCGAGGACATGCTTGATGCTGTTACGTTGCTTGCACTGCGGCTTCATGGCAGGGAGAGTGCGGGAATCCTGGCATTCATGGAAAAACTCCTCGCTGCCATCAAGGAAATGAGGAAGGTTGGAACCAGCTCTTCCAATTAGAAATTCCTGCAATCGGCAAAGAAAAACCCCGAAGCCTTCTGGAAGGGCTTCGGGGCAAACCTCTTGGAGGAAACGGTTCGGAGTGGAGAGAGGATCCGTCCGTTTCCCCCGGGCTTCAGGAGAAGCTGGTTTTTACTTCTTTTCCATCTTGACGATGTTCTGAACCGCGATGCGGGCGGAGTTCAGAGCGAAGGAAGAAGCCGTGCCTTCGCCGATGCGGAGGTCGTAGGAATCGCCGTAGACACCGCCGGCGTCATGGCCGAGGGCGTAGAGGCCCGGGATGACCTTCTCATCCTTGTCGACAACCTGGAGGTTCTCGGTGACCTTCACGCCGTTAAGGGACGTGAGGGTGTGGAGCTTGCCTTTCAGGATGTAGAACGGCGCGGTGGAAACGGCGCGGATATAGTTCTTGTCCTTGCCGAACTGGGTGTCGTTCCCGGTCTTCGCAAACTTCGTCATGTCAGCCGCGGCACGAGCGACGTTCTGCGGATTGAGGCCAGCCTTCTTCGCGACTTCGTCAAGCGTCTTCCCTTCGAAGACGTCGCCGCGCTTCACGCCGGCAGCGAGGAGCTCGCGGAGCTGCTTCGCCTTCTGGCCGCGCTGGACAAAGTTGCCGCAGGGGTTGAGATAGCCCTTCGTGCCGAGTTCCTTCACCCAGGCATCGTCGAAGAGGATGTAAACCCAGTCGCCGGCGCGGAGAATGGCGTTGGAAGCGACCGGCCAGTCAAGGGTCAGCTGCTCGTTGAAGAAGCGGTTGCCGGCGCCGTCAAGATAGAGCTGGCTCTGGCGGAAGATCGCGCGGAGCTCTTTGTTGGGGCCGTTGCAGATCGCTTCGTTCGGGAGGGGATTGAAAGCGCCGTTGATCATCATGGGACCCAACCCATCGCCTACAGCACCAACGGACATGGCCATGTTGATGCCGTCACCCGTACGGCCGGCAGCGCCGGACGGAACGAGGTCGTGACCGGTGAGCTTCTTCACCATGTCCTTGTTCCAGTTGTAGCCGCCGGTCGCGAGGAGCACGTACTTCGCGTTCACGGTGACCTTCTCGCCGGTCTTAAGGTCCTTCGCAACGACGCCAGCGGCGCGGCCGTCCTTCATGATCAGCTTTTCGCCGGGGGTCTGGAGGAGGAGCTGACCGCCCTTCTTCTGGAAGGTGTCAACCATGGCGGCGGGGAGAGAGCCAGCGTGCGGGTAGATGTGCCAGGTGAGAAGCTTGTTGCCCTTCCAGACCGACTTGACTTCCTTCCAATGCACGCCGTGGTCCCAGACCCACTGAATGGTCTTCGGGGACTCGTCGATGAAGCGCTTCACGAGCGGGGCGTTGATGCGCCAGTGGTGGTATTCGCCCATGCGGTTGAATTCCTCGAGCTTCGTGAGCTTCACGCCGGCTTTCTTCTGCATGAAGGATTCGACGGCGAAGGAGCCTTCCATGAAGTTCCCGGCGCCGCCCGCGAAGGCGTTCTTCTCAAGGAGGACGGTCTTCAGGC
This sequence comes from uncultured Sutterellaceae bacterium, assembly GCA_902797695.1. GTDB lineage: Bacteria > Pseudomonadota > Gammaproteobacteria > Burkholderiales > Burkholderiaceae_F > Mesosutterella. The sequence goes on along the minus strand of CADBTW010000022.1, from coordinate 12,611 downwards.
CGGCTTCCTGGGCGCTCGCGGCAGCCGTCGTGCCGGCAGCGCCGGCACCGACCACGACCACGTCGGCATTGAGGACCCGGTCAGCAAACGCCGGGAGGGCCATCGCCATGGCAAGCGTCATGACGGAAAGGGTGCGAACGAGTTTCATCTTTTTTCTCTCTCTTTGAATTTGTTCAGGCACTGCCCAGTACTAGTGCTTAAGTACGAGCGGACGCCTGAAGGGAATCCTAAGGGACTAGAAAAAATTAGAAACAGCAATAAAATAAATAAACTGTTGCAAAAATTGAAACAATAAGAACTTCAGGCCTTTAAATGGACTTCCTTTCCTCCCTTTCCGTCTTCATCCGGGTCGCCGAGACCGGGAGCTTCACGAAGGCCGCAGACAGCCTCGGCGTCAACCGGTCGCTTGTCACGCGGCGGATCCAGGAGCTTGAGGAGAGCCTTGGAACGCGGCTTTTCTTCCGCTCTACCCGCGAGGTGACGCTCACGTCCGAGGGTGAAGTGCTCCTCGAGCGCGGGCGGGAGCTTCTCTTCCAGAGTTCGTCCCTCTACGCCGCGGTCCGCGACCTCGCGGGGAAACCCCTTTCCGGAATGCTTCGGATCGCGTCCTCTGTCGTGATCGGCTGGGTGTTCCTGCAGCAGCTCGCGGAAGAGTTCCTCGACGCGCATCCGGACGTGCGGCTCGAGATGGTGACCGAGGACCAGGAAATGAACATGATTGAGGAGGGGGTCGACATCGCGTTCCGAGTGGGGCACGAAATGCCGCCTTCCTACGTCGCGAAGCGCCTCGGCACCGTAAGGAACGTCTTCTGTGCTGCGCCGGGATACCTCAAGACCGTGCCACCGGTCTCGGGGCCAAAGGATCTCGAAAGGGTGGAGTTTCTCGTGAACACCTACCTCGGCTCAAAATTAAGGCTTACGTCGGCGACAGGCGAAAAGGCCTCGGTTGAGGTGCACGGGCGGTTCGTGAGCCGCAATACCTTCATCAATGCCCGGGCGTGCCTCGAAGGGCGCGGGGTCGCGATGCTGCCGCTCGAATACGCGCAGCCTTACGTTGAGAGGGATGAGCTCGTGCGTCTTCTCCCCGGCTGGGAAGGCGAACCCTATGGGTTCTTCGCGCTCTATCCTGACCGGGCCATGTCCCGCACGGCGCGCGAGTTCCTCGCGTTAGTCGAGTCGCGCCTCCGCTCGTACGAGGGCCGGGTCTACTATCCGATGCTGGAAGGAATCCGTATGCCGACTGAACCGATCCATGGGACGACCCGGAAGAACCCGGCTCCCGGGGTGTAGTATTCAGAGACAAAAAATAATCGATAATCATTCCTATTTACTAACCCATGCCGCTCTTCTCCCGAAAGCAGGTCGCGTTTGCGGTCCTCGCCATCGCCTTCATGGCGGCCGAAGTCCTGATGGACCTGCTGCTCCCGGACGCGATGAGGAAGCTGGTCGACCTCGGGGTGCTCGGGATCGGGCGGGATGGCGACGGGGATCCTGATGCCGTCCTCCGATATGGCCTTCTCATGGCAGGGATCGCGGTTTCAGGCGGCGTTTTCGGCTCCCTCAACACGGTGTTCACGGCGCTTGTCGCCCAAGGGATCGGAAACCGGCTTCGGTGCGCGGCGTACCGCAGGATCATGGCGCTGAAACCCGAGGCGGTGTCGGAGTTCGGGATCGGAACCCTCATCACCCGGATGACGAACGACGTCACGCGGGTCCAGGACTTCATCTCGCGCATGATCAGGGGAGGCGCCCGGACGACCCTGATGACCGCGGGGAGCGTCGCCTTCATCTTCGGGATCAGCCGGGACTTCGGCCTGATCGTCCTCTCCGCGATCCCCGTGATGGCGCTCTTTTCCTACCTCGCGATCCGGCGCGTGAATCCCCTTTTCCCGAAGCTCCAGTCCCAGATGGACGACCTGAACGAACTGCTCCGCGAGGACATCGCGGGGCTGAAGACCGTGAAGGCGTTCGTGCGGGAAGCCTGGGAGCGGTTCCGGATGGCGAAGAGAAACGGAAAGCTCGTCCGCACCCAGCTCTCGATCCTCTTCATCTTCGCCCTGATGAGCCCCGTCATGAACTTCGTGATCAGCCTCGTCGTCATCGCGATCCTCTGGCGGGGCGGCGTGCTCGCGGCGGAAGGTGCCGCGACCCCGGGCTCGGTTCTCGCCGCGATCAACTATTCCGGGCGGCTTCTCTTCTCGATCCTCATGCTCGTCATGCTTTCGCAGTCGATCGCGCGGGGACGCGCGTCCCTTGTCCGGGTTCTCGAAGTGGCACGCGCGAAGGGAGAAGCCGAGTGCGGAACCGCGGAAAGGGGCCCAGAGCCCCCTGGGACGGTGGAATTCCGGGACGCGGGGTTCCGCTGGAAGGACGCGCGGGAACCGGTTTTCAGCCACGTGTCGCTGAAGGTGCTCCCGGGCGAAACGATCGCCCTCATGGGGTCGACGGGCACGGGGAAGACGACTCTCGTCTCCTTTCTCCCGCGGCTCCTTGAGCCGACCGAAGGGGAAGTGCTGCTTGATGGCCTTCCCGCCTCGGCCTACAGCCGCGCGGCCCTGAAGCGGATCGTCGCGATCTCGCTCCAGAAGCCCGAGATCTTCTCCGGCACGATTCGCGAGAACATCGCGTTCGGCCGGAGTAACGCGACGGATGCCGAGATCCGGGAGGCCGCAGGCGCGGCCGAAGCGGACGGGTTCATCTCGAAGCGCCCCGAAGGCTACGCGACGGTGCTGACGGAGGGCGGGCGTGAGCTCTCAGGGGGCGAGCGGCAGCGGGTCGCGCTCGCCCGCGCGATCCTTCAGAAGCCCGAGGTCCTCGTCCTCGACGATTCGACGAGCGCGCTCGACCTCGCGACAGAAGCCCGGGTGCTCGCGTCGCTTGACGAAATCCTTCCCGGAACGACGAAGATCCTCGTCTGCGAGCGGCTCGCGACGGCGCGCCACGCGGACCGGATCGCGGTGCTGGACCGGGGGACGCTTGACTCCTTCGGAACGGAATCGGAGCTTCTCAGGAGATCGAAATCCTTCCGCGAGATCGTCGAGTCCCAGGGACGGGAGGCGCTGCCGTGAAGACGATGGGAAGGAGAGCGGAAGGCAGGAGGAACGACCGGGTCTTCCGTGAGCACGCGAGGGCAGCTGCGCCGCTCCGGACAATCGCGAGGATCTACCGGCTTCTTGGCGAGGACCGGAAGCCGATTATTTGGCTCTTCCTCTTCGTCCTCATCGCCTCGGCCGGGCTCCTCGTGATCCCGCTGATACAGGCCCGCGCGATCGACGTGATCGCGGGCGAGCGGGAAGGGACGCTGTTCCTCCTTCTCGCGGCCTACGTCCTCATATCGCTCTCCTCCTCCGCCTTCCGGTTCGCGGAAGGGTGGCTCTGCGCGAAGATCGGCCAGAAGCTCGTCGCCCGGATCCGGGTCCGGCTCTTCTCAAGGATCCTCGCGCTTCCGATAGCGTCCGCCGAGGCCCACCCGCGGGGTGACCTCATGAGCCGCCTCACGAACGACGTGGAGAGCATCTCGGGCACGGTCTCGATGTCGCTTCCCGCGTTCTTCTCGGGGGTCGTCACGATTGCGGGGACGGTCGCCGCGATGGTGGCGCTCTCGCCCGAGCTCGCGCTTCTTTCCCTCGTCACCGCGGCGCTCACCGCGGCCGCGACTCGGGTGCTTTCGCCGCTCGTTCGGAAGCATTCCCGGGAGCGGCAGAAGTCCCTCGGGTCCCTTAATTCGCTGGTCGAGGAGACGATATCCGGGTACCGGACCGTCACGGCGTACGGGGAGAACGACGCTTCGGTACGGCGCTTTGAGGAAGAGTCCGGGAAGCTCACCCGGGCCGGGATCCGGGCCGAGGCACTCTCAGGGGTGTTCGGGCCGGTGATGAACGCGATCGGGAACCTGAGCTTCGTGATCGTCGCGGCGGGGGGCGGGTGGCTCGCGCTCCGGGGCTCGATCACGGTGGGCGTGATCGCCGCGTTCCTCGTCTACGTGCGGGAGTTCGGGCGTCCGGTCACGATGGTCGCGACGATCTATGGGGAACTGCAGAGCGCGGTCGCGGGCGCGGAGCGGATCTTCGCGGTCCTCGACGAGCCGCCTGAAGAGAAGTCCGGTCGTCCGTTCCCCGAAGGGGTGCCGCCCTCGATCGAGTTCCGGCACGTCACGTTCTCATACGTCCCCGGGGTTCCCGTGATCCGGGACTTTTCGCTTTTCGTTCCCGCAGGGGCGACAGTCGCCCTCGTCGGCGCGACGGGTTCCGGAAAGACGACGCTTTCAAGCCTCCTCGTCAGGTTCTATGAGCCGGATTCGGGCGAAATCCTGATCGGCGGCGTTCCGGTCCGGGAGATCGCGAAGCCCGCGCTCCGGCGCCGGATCGCGATGGTGCTCCAGGACCCCACGGTGTTTTCTGACACGGTCCGCCGGAACATCTCCTACGGCGCCCCGGCGTCTGACGACCGGAAGCTTCTCGAAGCGGCGCGGGAAAGCGCGGCGGGGACGCTCCTCGAAGCCCTTCCAAAAGGCCTCGACACAGAGCTTTCAGGCGGCGGCTCGAGGCTCTCGGAAGGCGAGCGGCAGCTTCTCTCGATCGCTCGCGCCTTTGCTTCCGACCCGAAGATCCTCGTCCTCGACGAGGCGACCTCGAGCGTCGACACCCGGACCGAGAAGGCGGTCGAGGAGGCCGGGGCGCGCGTGATGGCGGGGCGCACCGCGATCGTGATCGCGCACAGGCTCACGACGATCCGGAACGCCGACATGATCGTCGTCCTCGACCACGGGCGGATCGCGGAGAAGGGAACGCATGAGGAGCTCCTCGCGAAGGGAGGCCGGTACGCCGAGCTCCTTTCGATACAGGGATCCGGGCGGGCGGTCTAGAAGCTCTTCGCGCGCGAAGAACGGGCAAGGGGCCGGGATCCGCGGGGAGGCGCGACGCGGGGCGGAAAGCCCCGGCAAAAGAAATCCCCGCCCGGCCGCGGAGAGTCCGGCCTGGCGGGGCAGAAGGGAAGGCGCTGAAGCAGTCCGCCTTCCGGGGCTGTTTGGTGTGGCTTGCCTAGAACTCGTGGCTGATGCCGACAAACACCTGCTGGACGTTCTTTCCGAGGTAGTTCGTCGAGTAGCCGTTCGGGTCCGCGGGGTCGAAGTTGAAGTGGAGCGAGCTGTCAGGACCCGCCTCGATCGCGTAGCCTGCGCGGTCCTCGTTGAAGGTCGCCTCGACGCCGCAGTAGATCCTCGTCCGCTTCGAGAGCGGATAGTTGAACTTCGTCCCGAACGAGTAGGAATCCGCGTCGTTCCGGGACTGGTTCTTGAAGTAGGAGCCCGAGATCATCCACTTCCCGCCGAAGACCGGGGTCGAGGTGCCGAGCTGCACCATCCAGAAGCTGCTCGAGCCGTGGTCCTTGTCGCCCCACTTCTTCTCGAACTCGAGCACCGGCTTCGTCACGCCGAAGTCGTAGGTGATCGCGTAGTTCAGCCACTTCACGTCGTAGGAGCCTTTCTTCGCGGCGCCCGCGACCTCGTTCGCGTAGTTCGAGTACGCGAAGCTCAGCATCGTGGAGAAGGGACCGCGGTCGTACTTCGCGGCGTAGTTGTAGAGGTTTCCCTTCGTGCTCGAGGTTCCGCCGTTCGCGCGCTTCGCTTCGCCGAGCGCCGCGAAGAAGAAGTTCGTGAGGCCGAAGTTCGTCGGGAGGACGTAGGAGACCGAGTTGTCGATTCGGACGAGTTCGCCCTGGTCGCCGCAGGTGCTGTGCGGTCCCGCCATGAAGTAGGGGGAGAAGGAGGAGCCGAGCGAGAGTCCCGTCGGGTCGTAGAAGAGGAACGTGAGGAAGTGCGGCGTGTACTGGCGCCCGAAGGAGAGCGAGCCGTACTTGCCGCGGACGCCGACATTCGCCTCGCGCGACCACATGCGGCCGCCGCCGCTCGCCGCCTTTTCGCCCGAGTCCGAGAGGACCGCGGTGTCGAGGTTGAAGAAGACCTGCGAGGAGCCGATCTCCTCGGTGCCCTTCAGCCCCCAGTGGGTGGCGTTGACGCCGCCGCTCGAAAGGGCGGACTCCCAGTCGTCGCCCCCGTGGTTCAGCGCGACGTACGTGTCGATCGCGCCGTTCATCGTGACCTCGGCCGCGAGCGCACCGGTCGAGAAGGCGGCAGCGATCGCCGCCGCGAGGATCTTTTTCTGCATGGAATCTCTCCTTTCCCTTCCGAAAAACAGCCTTCGTCCGGGATCACTAATACTTTTTGCTTATGGAGAGAAATTCTATGAACGGGGCGCCGCGGACCGCGTGCGGAAGTTAACAGAAGCGAAGGAAGCGTTGTGGAATAGGCTCTTACGCGATCCCGGATGCCGCCGTCCTGCCTTTTTCCGGGCCAAGCCCCTCGAGCAGGTCCGAGTGGATGAGGAGGAACCGGCCGTCCTTCTTCGCGAGGCCGACCGATGTCCAGCCCGAGATCGTGCGGCTCAGCCACGAGCGGTTGCAGGCGACCACGGTCGCGATGTCGGAGACCGTGAGCGCGATCGGAACAGGGTTCCAGCCTCCGGGGGTCACGCTGTAGTGCGCGGAGATCAGGGCGTAGAGGAAGATCCGCAGCCGCATATCGACCGGAAGCGTGTAGTTGCAGATCATCCCCTCCATCGTGCAGTGGTGGCGGCGGATCACGGAGCGCGAGAAGGCTTCGAGCGCGGGTTCGGAAGCCCTGAGGAAACCGAGGAACTCCCCTCGGGTGACGGCGAGCACCTCGGTCGGCCGGACGCACTTCGCGAGGATCGGGTAGGCGGGAGTGTCGCTGCGGTCGTCCGCCATCGCTTCGAAGTCCCCGATCGTGCGGCCGGAGAGGATGATGTTGAAGACCTGGAAGCGGTCCTCGGAATCGAAGTACCCGAAGAAGACCGCGCCCTTCGTGACGAGCGAAACGGAGTCTCCCTGCGGGCCATGCGGGATGTTCGCCCCCTTCGGGTATTTCGCCTTCCTTCCCTTCTCCTCGAAGAACCGGGTGATGATCGCGGGTTCCTCCGGCATCACCCAGGGGATCGACTGGAAGACGGTGTTCAAGAGAGGCGACGCCATTTCTGCTCCTATCAGGGGATTCCCTTTCCCCAAAAGTATAGGAAAGGGTGGAGCCGGAAGGCCGTCACCCCTCGAATCCGTGCGCTGGTTAACGGTTTGGAAGCCGATGTGCGCTGGAGCACACGGGGAAACCCATCCCAAAAATAAGATCCTACGCAATAAGAACTAGGTTTCGAACCTTGGAGTGGGATGGGAAAAATGAACAGAAGAAAGCTTGTCATGGCAACCGCGGCAGTGCTCGTGGCGGCGGCGTGCGGAAGCGCGTCCGCGGCCGAGCACGCCCTTTCAGCTGACGTCGTCGTGGTCGGCGCGGGCGGCTCCGGGATGGCCGCCGCGGTCCGCGCGGCGGAACTCGGCGCGAAGGTGGTGCTTCTCGAGAAGAACGGCGTCCCGGGCGGGGGCGCCGCGTTCGCTGAAGGCCTCTTCGGGGTCGAGAGCCGCTGGCAGAGGGCGAAGAACTACGGCCTCTCGGTTGAGGAGTCCGCGGCGTTCCTCCAGCGCTTCGACCATTACAAGTCGGACCCGAAGCTCCGGCGCCTCTACCTCGAGCAGTCCGCACCGACCCTCGACTGGGTCGCGACGCACGGGATCAAGTTCGAGGCGATCCAGGTGAGTCCGTCCGAAACCCTCACGTGGCACGTGATCGGGAAATACAAGGACGACCAGCACGGCGCCGCCTACATCCACGCGCTCGCCGACTCCGCGGCGAAGCTTGGAGTGAAGACCTATCTCGGGACCCCTGCGAAGAGCCTCATCATGAAGGACGGCCGTGTCGCGGGCGTGAAGGCCGCGAGCGCGACCGACACCTACACGATCAAGGCCCCGAACGTGATCCTCGCGACCGGGGGCTTCGGCGACAACCCGAAGCTCGTGCGGAGCCTCCTCGGCTACGACCCGGCCCGCGTGAAGTCGAGCGTTCCGCTGAACAAGACCGGCGACGGCTACCAGATGGCGATCGCCGCTGGCGGCGCGAAGACCGCGGCGACTGCGGTCCTCCACCCGGGCACCGAGGGGAAGGGGATCAAGTTCCTCAGCAACCTCTACGTGATGAGCTGGCAGCCCGCGAACCTCTGGGTGAACGACCACGGCGAGCGGTTCGCGCCGGAAACCCTCTCCTTCGAGTTCGCGCTCGCCGGGAACGCGATCGCCTCGCAGTGGAAGAACGAGGGCTGGGCGATCTTCGACGATGCCGAGGCTGAGCGGATGGCGAAGGATGGCGCCGACGTCGGGGTCGGCGTGATCATCCCGACCGAGACGAAGCTTCCTGACATCAGGAAGGAAGCGAACGCCGCGATCGCGGCGGGGAGCGACGCCGTGAAGTCCGCCGACTCGGTCGAAGGGCTCGCAAGCGCGATCGGCGTCCCGGCCGCCACCCTGAAGGCGACCTTCGCCACCTACAACAAGGCGGCCGAGATGAAGTACGACGGCGAGTTCTTCAAGATGAAGCAGTGGCTGCGGCCCCTCGGGAAGGGGAAGCTTTACGCCGTGCGGCTCCGCCCGTACTGGTTCTGCACGCTCGGCGGCGTCCGCACTGACCGAGGGATGCGCGTCGTCGATTCCGAGGACCGCCCGATCCCGGGCCTCTATGCGGTCGGGGCCGAGGTCGGGAACGTCTACGGCGACACCTATACCACCTGGACCTCGGGGCATCTCTTCGGGTTCTCGGCCTGGTCCGGGAAGGTCGCGGCTGAAAACGCGGTCAAGTCCCTGAAGAAGTAGAAGAAAAAGGCCGGGGAAGGGCCTTGGTGCCCACTCCCCAGCGAAACGGTTGTCCACGCCCGCCCCCGGTTCCTCCGCGGGAAGAGCCTGGAGCTGGAAGAAGAAGGAGAGAATCATGAGGCAGAAGGCATTGCCGGCGCTCGAAAAACTGATTTCCGTCGCGACTTCGATCGGGAACGAGTACCTCGAGCGGGCGAAGAAAGAGGGGAAGAAGGTGATCGGCGTCGCGGGGCAGGTCCCCGAGGAAGTGATCACCGCGGCGGGAGGGATCCCGGTGCTTCTCCGCGGGACCGGCTCCGACGGGACCGAGTTCGCGGATCCCTACTTCCGAGAGCTCACGTGCGGCTACACCCGCCACACCTTCAACGAGATCCTCTCAGGCCGCTGGGCGTTCCTCGACGGCGCCGTGGTGAGCAACAACTGCGACCACATCCGGCGCGTCTACGACAACTGGAAGCTCACGAAGAACTGCCCGGCCTACGCCTTCATTTACGTCCCGAAGAAGACGGGCGAAACGGCGAAGCGCTTCTACCGCGACCAGCTGAAGGAATACATCCACCAGACCGAGCTTCGCTTCTGCGTCACGATCAGGCCGGAAAACCTCCGCGAGGCGATCCGGCTCCATAACGAGAAGCGGCGGCTGCAGCGCGAGCTCTATGCGCTCCAGAAGGGGAAGAGCGTAGCCCTCACCGGGACCGAGCTCCTCATGGTGATGCTCGCGGGCGAATCGATGCCGATCGGGGACTACGTGCCGCTCGTTCGCGAGCTCCTCAGGGAAATCGCGGAGAGCGGCGAAACCTTCACGCCGAAGGTGAGGCTCCTCTACATGGGCGGGAACGCGGACGACATGAAGTTCTTCGAGACGCTCGAGTCGGAAGGCGGCCTCATCGTCGCGGACGGGACCGAGAACGGCGAGAACGCGTGCGAGCACGACATCAGCGAAGAGATCGAGCCGTTCGACGCAATCGTGAACCACTACTTCGAGGAAATTCCTCCGGTGCCGAGGAAGTTCGGGTCGGCGGACGAGCGCGCGGCGCACCTGCTCTCGCTCGTGAAGGAGTACGGGATTGACGGCGTCGTCATGGTCCGTCTCACGATGTGCGACCTCTGGGCGTTCGAGCAGTACATGATGCGCCCGGTGCTCGAGAAGGCGGGAGTCCCGTTCCTCGAGCTTGAGACCGACTACATCCCGCAGAGCCGCGGCCAGCTCGCGACCCGCGTGCAGGCTTTTGTTGAAAGCATCCTCTCCGCCCCCAGGGCCTAGGAAAGTTCCAGGAGAAAAAAGATGACTGAAAAGATTCCGGGCTCTGCCCGCATTGAGGAATACATCGAGCGCCTCACCGGCATGATCAACGGGATGAAGGCGCTGCCCCCTGAGAAGCAGAACCCTCTCCTCATCTTCCTTCTCGAAGCGCTCCGGGAGCGGGACGAGCGGGTGCTCGACGCCTGCGCGACCGGGAAACCCTGGATCGTGAGCTGGTACGGGAACCTCCCCGAGATCTCCGACTCGATGGGGATCGTCGACTACAACCCGATCTCCGACATCTTCTTCCACCTCGGGGTCACGAACTACGCCGACGCCTACGAGCTCGACAAGCTTGACTTCGATCCCCACGTCTGCACGCTGATCCGCTACGGGCTCTACGCGATGGAGAAGCACCTGATGCCGAAGCCCACCGCGTTCGTCGCGATGGCGGAGCCCTGCGACGGGCAGCTGATGATCCACCAGTCCTGGGAGAAGATCGGCGCCGCGGCCGGCGCCCCGGTCTACCAGCTCGATCCGACCTATGGGACGACGGAGGCGGACTACCGCTACATCGCGGAGCAGCTCCGGGAGCTCATCCGCTTCTACGAGAAGCACTGCGGCGTGAAGTACAGCTTCGAGAAGCTGAAGGCAGTGGTGGACGAGACGAACGTCCAGTACGACATCTGGAAGCAGGTGAACGCGCTGATGGCCGCGTCCCCTGCGCCCCTCCCCTCCTTCGCCGTGACGGACGCCTTTTGGTACCTGATGCAGCACCTCATCCCCTGCGGCGACAAGCGCGTGACGAACGTGATGCGCTCTGTCCTCGAAATGGCGAAGAAGAACGTCGAGAACCACGTGGGGCCGGTAATGAACGAGCAGATCCGCATCTACTGGCCGGACCTTGATCCGCTCTGGGATAACGAGCTGGGGCAGTGGCTCGCCGAGGAGTGGGGGGCGACGGTGGTCGGCTCCTTCACGGGGCTCACGCCTTACGAGTGGATCGACACCTCGACCGAGGAGAGCACCCTGATCGGGCTCGCGAAGCGCGGCACGACCGAGGTGCCGATGATCCGGCAGGGCCGGGGCTACGTTCCGCTCTTCACCGAGGACCTCACGCGGGAAGTCCAGAACCTCAACGCGAACTGCGTGATCTTCCCGGGCCACATGGGCCACAAGGACCAGTCCGGCATTGCGAAGTTCCTGCGGGACGCCTGCCGCGACCTCGACGTTCCGGTCCTCAGCATGACGACGGATCTCTACGACATCCGCTACACGGGGTTCGACAAGATCAAGAACGACATCTCGAACTTCCTCTCGGTGCACGGGTGGAAGTCCGTGAAGAAGCAGGCCTGAGGAGAGGAGGAAGGCGATGGCGACATTCGCGGGGCTTGACCTCGGGTCGACAACCGGGAAGGTGGTCCTGATCGACGAGGGGAAGAAAATCCTCGGCTGGTCGATCGTCCCCTCGGTCGGCGGCCCGGACAAGGTCGCCCGGGCTGCGATGGAGGAGGCCTACAGGAACGCGGGCCTCCTGCCCGACACCGAGCCGGACTACCTGATCGCGACCGGCTACGGACGCAATTCCTACCAGAAGAAGAACGAGGAGATCTCGGAAATCTCCTGCCACGCGCTCGGGGCGTTTTCCGCGCACCCCGCGACCCGCACGATCGTCGACATCGGCGGGCAGGACTGCAAGGTGATTTCGCTCAACGCCCGGGGCCGGGTGATGGATTTCCAGATGAACGACCGGTGCTCGGCCGGCACCGGCCGGTTCTTCGAAGTGATCGCGCGGGTGCTCGGGATCACGCTTGACGAGCTCTCGGCCCTCGCGCTCCAGTCCACGAACCCCTGCACGATCTCGAAGCAGTGTTCGGTGTTCGCGGAGTCTGAGGTGATCACGCTCGTGAACGACAACGTGCCGCTCCCGGACATCTGCGCCGGGGTGACGGACTCGATCGCGCGCCGCATCCGCGGCATGATCTTCAAGGTGGGGCTCGAGGAGGACCTTGTCCTTACCGGCGGCTGCGCCCGGAACAAGGCGCTCGCCACCGCGCTCGAGCGGCTCCTGAACGTGAAGCTCGCGCCGCTTCCGGCGAACCCCCAGATCATGGGGGCGCTCGGAGCCGCGATGTTCGCGGCCGAGCACTCCCGGGAGGCGTAGCGGAACGGGGGCAGGACCTGCCCCCGCGCCTTTTACCGAGGAAAAGAGGGGAGAAGCATGAGCACTCTTGAAAACCTGGTCCTCGAGCTCCCGGAGGTCCTTCCTGCCGAGAAGGCGGAAAAGGTATCGACCGAAGGGCTCGCGCCGGCCCCGAAAAGCCGGTTCGCGGGACTGATCCTTGAAAGCGAAGCGGCGGCGAACCTCGGGAATCCCGAGGTTCCGACCGCGCGCTATCTGCTCTACTCCAATACGCCGATGCCCCAGGGCGACATGGTGCGGCTCATCGGGCCGCGCCTCGAGGATCTCGGGCGGGAAGTCGTCCCGTTCGCCGAAGTTGCCGTCCTGCATGGCGAAAAGGTGACCGCCGAGATCTACTACCAGTTCATCCAGCGCCACCAGCGGCTCCTCGACCAGCCGGGCTTCATGGTGAAGACCATG
>CADBTW010000021.1 GCA_902797695.1 uncultured Sutterellaceae bacterium | reverse complement strand
TTGAAACTTTCCGAGCTGACATGATTCCGAACCTCCGTCCTTGTAGTCATGTTATGTCAGCCCACAAGATTTCTTACACCCTCGCGGAAACCATCACGCATTCTTGTCAGCATCCATTTGTTTTGACTAAATTTACTTATACTTTTCAAGTTCACGACCAAAAATCCGAGATATCCACATTTTTTGTGGACTTCCCCCAAGAGGCACCCCACAGGCACCTTGAATTTCACGGGGTTAGCTTCTATGCCTATTTTTTAGGCAATTCTAGCTCCCTCTTTGACGCCTTTTTGCTGGCCCCACCAAGCGGCCTCTCCTGACTCTCAGGCGGAAGAATACAATCGCGGAAATCCGGAATGCGAGGGTTCTCCCCCGCCTCACGCCTTCTACCAAAAGCGCACACCGCAGAAAATGCCCCTCAAGAATTCACTGCTTTTCCTCTTGACCGCCATGATCTGGGGCACCTCCTTCGTGGGCCAGGCGGTAGGCATGGAGTACGTTTCGCCCTTCACGTTCACTGCGGGAAGGTCACTTCTGGGAGCCCTTTGCCTTGTCCCCCTCATTTATGCGCTGGACAGGTTCAAGACCCCGCGCGAACGCGAACAGGCAAGAACCCCTGAGGCACGAAAGCTCGTCTGGGAGGGAGGAATCCTCTGCGGCATCGCGCTTTTCGCGGGAGAAAGCTTCCAGCAGTTCGGGCTCCTCTATACGCCCGTCGGAAAAGCGGGATTCATCACGTCGCTTTACATCATCTTCGTGCCGCTTTTCTCCCTCTTCCTCGGCAAGAAGCCATCCCCGCTGCTTTGGGCCGCCGTCGCAATCGCGGTTGCGGGACTGTATCTTCTCTCCGTAACGGAAAGCCTTTCCATCGGCTCGGGCGACCTGCTCTGCATGTGCTGCGCGATCTGCTACGCGCTTCAGATCATGGCGATCGACAGGTACGCCCCCAAGGTCGACGGAGTTCGGCTTTCCTGCATCATGTTCCTCACGGGAGGAATCCTCGGTCTCGTCTTCACGCTGCTCTTCGAACCCTCGGTGCCTCTTGAAGCCCTCAGGAAGGCGCTTCCCGCGATCCTCTACGTAGGCATCCTTTCAAACGGAGTCGCCTACACGCTCCAGGTGATCGCCCAGCGCGGAGCGAACCCCACGATCGCGTCCCTCATCATGAGTCTCGAATCCGTTTTCGCGGCCCTTTCCGGTTGGCTTTTCCTCCACCAGGTCCTTACGGGGCGGGAGATCGCGGGGTGCGTCCTGATGGGTTTCGCGATCGTTGCGGCGCAGATCCCGGCGGACAGAATCCACCTGAAGAAAAAGCGGGACCTCGCCTGAGACCCCGCTCTTTCCAGGCCGGAGCGACCGCTCCGGCCCCGTGTGAAACGCCTCCCCCTATTCGCGGTCCGGAAGAAGCTTCCCCGGGTTCATGATCCCGTTCGGATCGATCGCGCGGCTGATGCGCTGCATGAGCTCCAGCTCGATCGGGTTCTTCAGCTGGAGGAAATGCTCACGCTTCAGCTGACCGATGCCATGCTCGGCTGAAATCGAGCCATTCCGCTTCACCACTTCCTCATACGTGATCTTCCGGATTCCCTCCTCGTTCTCGAAGGCGAGGTTGTAAGGAATGGAGCCGATGTTGAAGTGGATGTTTCCGTCCCCGAGATGCCCGTAGAGCGAAGGATCGAGCCAGGGATACGCCTCGCGCAGCCGCTTCACCGTCACACTGAGGAATTCCGGAATCAGCGCGATCTTGAGGCTCACGTCGTTGTGGAGGTTGTTCCCGACGCGGGCGTCAGCGTCAGGAATCGACTCGCGGATGCTCCAGAAGGCCACGGAATCCTTGAGGGACTGGGCGAGATAGGCGTTCGCGACTTCTCCTGCTTCGAACGCGTCCCCGAGAATCGATTCGAGGTTGGGGCCATTATCTGCGCTGCAGGACACTTCGACCAGAACCCACCACGGGCAGTCGTCAACAGGTCCCGGAAGCCCGATGTCCGGAAGCTGCTCGTGGACTCGAATGAGGCACTTCGCCTGCATGAGCTCGAACCCGGTGAGGTACGGCCCAGCCTCGTTCCTCGTCCGCCTCAGCAGTTCGACCGCGGCTTCCGGGGACGCGACCCCGACAAGCGCCGTCTGCCTGCCTTTCGGCAGCGGGTAGAGCTTCAGGACCGCCCGGGTGATGACGCCAAGCGTCCCCTCGCTTCCGATGAAGAGCTGCTTCAGGTCGTAGCCGGTGTTGTCCTTCCGGAGCCCGTTCAGCGCGGTGATGACGCGGCCGTCCGGAAGCACCACTTCGAGCCCCAGGCAGAGATCGCGCATGTTGCCGTAGCGGAGAACCGCGGTGCCGCCGGCGTTCGTCGCGAGCGCGCCGCCTATCTCGGCAGACCCCTTCGCGGCGAAGGAGAGCGGGAAGAACCGTCCCTTTTCCTCAACCGCCTTGTGGAGGTTCTCGAGGATGACGCCTGCCCCCACGGTCACGGTGTCGTTCGCCGTGTCGATGTCCTCGACCTTGTTAAGCCTCGAAACGGAGAGGAGGATGGCGCGCCCGGAAGCGTCCGGAATTGAGCCGCCCGTCAGGGTCGTTGCACCGGCCTGGGGAACCACGGGTGTCTTTGTCTCGTTCGCGATCTTCAGGACGCGCGAAACTTCCTCCGTGCTACCCGGGCGGACGACGACCGCCTTGCCCTTGAAGCGCTTGGTCCAGTCGATGAGAAACGGAGCAGTCTCCTTTTCTCCAGTGAGCACGTGCTGTTCACCGACTGCCTCCTTAAGGCGCCTGACGATTTCCTCGTTCATATCCTCTCTGCCTCCTGTGGCTGAAATTCACTCGGACTATTTTCCTTCTTCTAGAAGGCAGGGACCACTGCGCCCTTGTACTTGTTCAGGATGAACTTCTTCGTCGCTGGAGAAGTGAGGGCCTTCACGAGCTTCTGGATCCGGGGATCCTTCTCGTCGCCCTTGCGGGAAGCAACGACCACCGCGTACGGGCTCCTCTTGTCCTCAAGGTAGATCGAGTCCTTGAGCGGGTTCAGCCCGACGCCGAGCGCATAGTTCGAATTGACGACCGCGAGATCAACGTCCTTCAGGCTGCGGGGAACCTGGGCCGCCTCCAGCTCGACGAACTTCAGCTTCTTCGGGTTCGAGATCACGTCGAGCGGGGTCGCTTCATAGCCGACACCCTTGCGAAGCTTGATCAGACCGGCCGACTGGAGGAGCAGGAGGCTGCGACCGCCATTCGAGGGATCGTTCGGAATCGAGACGCGGGCTCCGTTCGGAA
Organism: uncultured Sutterellaceae bacterium; assembly: GCA_902797695.1. Lineage (GTDB taxonomy): Bacteria > Pseudomonadota > Gammaproteobacteria > Burkholderiales > Burkholderiaceae_F > Mesosutterella. Next base: position 17,816 of record CADBTW010000021.1, on the reverse strand, counting down.
CATCCTTGATGTTCTTCACCTTGTTCGAATAAGCGGCAATCGGGAGAATGTGGACCGGCGCGACGCGGACAACATTCAGGTGGCGCTGGCGGACGGCGTTGTCAAGGAAAGGCTGGTGCTGGTAGAAGTTCGCGTCCACGTCCTTCGAATCGAGCGCGACGTTCGGCGCGATGAAATCCTGGAACTCGAAGATCTTCAGGTCGATTCCTTCCTTCGCGAGGATAGGCTTCACAAACTTGAGGAGTTCGCCCTGCGGAACCGGCGTGCAGGCCACCTTGAGGACGGTGTTTCCTGCGGCACTGGCTGAAAGGGGAGCAAAAGCGGAGAAAGCTGCGACAGCTGCGGCTGCGACAAAGGTACGGCGATTCATTTTTTCCTTCCTGGACTGTTCTTATGGTTCAATGCTTCGCCGCGAGAGTCGTTCCAAAGGCGATTTGCGGCGTCGTTGGAATAACTGTATCCGGAAAAGGAAAAAAACGCCCGGAAAAAAAGAAAAGCCTTGTGGTATTACTTTTCAGAGGTCCGTTGCGGAAACGTTCCTCTCCTCGGCCCCGGCCGAAGTCAGCAACCGCCCGCCACGAAGGCGTCAAGGAGCGCCCGCACGGAACGGTTCTTTTCCTCCATGCCGCCCGCAACGAGCGCGAAGTCAATCCCGGACGCAGACTCCGCGATTCCGGCAGCCCAGTTGACGGAAAGCGAGACGAGCGCGTACGGGAGGCCGAGCTCGCGGGCGACGGCCGCCTCAGGACACGCCGTCATTCCGACCATGTCCCCGCCGAGCGCCCGGATCGCCCGGACCTCCGCCGCGGTCTCGAGCCTCGGGCCCTCGGTGCACCAGTAGACGCCGGAGGATTCGACCGGAATCCCAGCCCGGCCTGCCGCGGCCCCGAGGCGTGCCCTTACGCCTTCGTCGAAGGGCCGCGTGAAATCAATGTGCCGGACGCCGGTTTCGGGCCCCGTGTAGATGGTCGAGGCCCTGCCCCTCGTGCAGTCGACAAGGTCGTCCGGGATCACGATTGCCCCGGGACCAAGGCGCGGCGAAATGCCTCCGACCGTCGCGACCGCCACGACTTCGTCCGCGCCTGCTTCCCTCAGCGCCCAAAGGTTTGCGGGCGAGGGAACCGCGTGGGGCGGGTACCGGTGTCCTTCCCCGTGCCGCAGGAGGAAAAGCACCCTCCGGCCGTGGAGGATCCCTTCCCATACCGGCGAAGATGCTTCCCCGTATGGAGTCCTCCTGCTTCCGGGGATTTCAGCCATCCCGGGGAGCCAGCCCGAGTCGAAGCTCGAGCCCCCGATGAGGGCCATGGTGCGGTCTGCCATCAGGTCGTTCCCCACTAGAAAAGGTTGCTCTGGGACCCGGCTTCAGGACCCGCCGAAAGCATTGCGCGAAGTTCGTCCTCGCCGATCACCCGGACGCCGAGCTTCCGGGCCTTGTCAAGCTTCGAGCCGGCCGCAGAGCCCGCGACAACGTAGTCGGTTTTTTTCGAGACGGAACCCGACACGCGGCCCCCGGCCGCCGTGATGAGGTCGCTCGCCTCGTCGCGGGTAAGGGTTGGAAGGGTTCCCGTGAGGACGAAGGTCCGTCCTGAGAGCAGGGAAGCCGCCTCTGATCCGCTCTCAGCCCTCGGTGCGGGCCACGTGACGCCGTCAGCAACGAGGCTCTCGATCACCGCACGGTTACCGGGCGACGCGAAGAACCCGGCGATCGACTCTGCGATGACTTCGCCGACATCCGGCACTTCGAGGCAGTCTTCAGCAGTCGCCGCCTCAAGCTTTCCCAACGTTCCAAAATGGGCCGCGAGATCCCTCGCGGTCGCTTCGCCAACGTGGCGGATGCCAAGGGCAAAAATGAAGCGGGCGAGCGTCGTGTTCCGAGACTCCCGGATCGCGCCGATGATCTTCGAAGCCGACTTCTCGCCCATGCGGGGAAGCGCCATCAGGTCATCCGCCGTGAGCTTATAGAGATCTGCCGGGGTCTTGACGAGCCCCTTCTCCGCGAGCGCGTCGACCAGCTTCTCACCCACGCCGTCGATACCCATCGCGCGCCGGCTCGCGAAGTGGAGGATGGAGAGCTTCATCTGCGCGGGGCAGAAGAGGCCGCCCGTGCACCGTGTGTCCTTTTCCTCCTCGTCCCTAATGGTGGCCGAGCCGCAGACGGGGCACACCGCGGGCATCGTGAAGGGTTCCGTTCCTTCCGGGCGCCGCTCCTTCACCACCCGCACGATCTCGGGGATCACGTCGCCCGCGCGGCGGATCACCACGGTGTCGCCGACCCGGAGGTCCAGTTCGTGGATGAAGTCCTCATTATGAAGGGTCGCGTTCGAAACGGTGGCGCCGCCGACAAACACGGGCTCAAGCCGGGCAACCGGTGTAAGGCGTCCCGTGCGGCCCACCTGCACGTCGATTCCTGAGACCCGCGTGAGCGCTTCCTCGGGCGGATACTTGTGCGCGCAGGCCCACCGGGGCTCGCGGGCGACGAAGCCGAGCCTTTGCTGGAGCTCGAAGCTGTTCACCTTGTAGACGACGCCGTCGATCCCGAAGGGAAGCTTCGTACGGATCTGGGAAACGTAGACATGGAACGCCTCGAGCTCCTCAGGGGAGTGGCAGATACGCCTCGTGTCCGCAACCGGGAAGCCGAGCGCCTTCAGCCGCTCGAGGGAATGCTCCTGGGAGTCAGCGAACGGGCCCTTTTCCTCGGACACCTCCCCCAGGCTGTAGGCGTAGAAGTGGAGCCTGCGGCGGGCAGTTACCGAGGCGTCAAGCTGCCGGAGGCACCCGGCCGCGGCGTTCCTCGCGTTGACGAAAGTCTTTTCGCCCGCCTCCTCCTGCCTGCGGTTCAGTTCGAGGAAGTCCTCGGTATGCATGATCGCTTCGCCCCGGACTTCGAGCACGTCGGGAACAGGACCTTCGAGCGAAAGTGGCACCGTGCGGATTGTCCGGGCGTTCGCCGTCACGTCCTCGCCCGTCACGCCGTCTCCCCGCGTCGCAGCAGACACAAGCACGCCCTTCTCGTACCGAAGGTTGATCGCGAGGCCGTCGAACTTGAGTTCCGCCACGTATTCCACCGGAGGATCATCCGGCTTCAGCCCGAGGCCGTTCCGCACCCGTTCGTCAAAGGCCCTCGCGCCTTCCGCTGAAAAGTCCGTTTCCGTCCTGATCGAAAGCATCGGCACGCGATGCACGACCTTCGCCATGTCGGTCCTGGGAGCCCCGCCCACGCGAAGCGTTGGGGAAGCAGGACTCGCGAGCTGCGGGTACTGCGCTTCGAGCGCCTGCAGCCGCCTGAAGGCCTGGTCGTAGATCGCGTCGGAAACGCTCGGCGAGTCCTCCACGTAATACTCGCGGTTCCAGCGTTCGATGTCCTTCTCGAGCCGCCGCATCTCTTCAGCCGCCGCGTCGCTCAGGGGCCCCGGGGCTATGGCGGCGGAAACCGCCTTTTTCTCAATTGGTTCCATGGAAACTGCACTCCTCAGTGAACGCGGGCTGCGAAACAGGCACGGGGCTCGCCAGAAGAATCTTCAGGACAGACCCCGGCCGCACGAATCGGAAGCGGAAACAATCGGCCCCGTTTCCCGCCCCGACGGGACAGCGGGCTACGGAGCCGCAGTCTGGCACCCGAAAACCCCGGCCTCAGGCGAAAAGGCGCTTCGCGCGTCGCGTGCCGGGCTCGAGCGCCTGCATGGAAAGGGCCTTGTAGAAGAACTTCAGCTGGCGGGAGATGCCCACCCTCGCCGCCGCGTCGAGCGGCGTCCCGTCGGCATCCGTGATCTCGCCCCCGACCCGTGCCGCGATGCTGTTCGCGATTCCGAAGAGTTCCCCGAGGGGATTCCGGGAGGGGGTGCAGAGCACGGGCATCAGCTGGAGCACCACCATGTTCGGATTCCCGGGAGCGGGAAGCAGCTGGAGCCAGGGCGACGGGCTGTCAGAATCGCGCATCTGCACCGAATTCCCCCTGATCTCGAAGCCACAGGCGCGGGAAAGACCGAGGACGCTTTCCGGGGTAAACGGGGCGGGAGCCTTGACGCCGATCGAAAGGGTGACCCCGAAGCGGCTGATCCGCTCCTTCACTTCCTTCGCCTGACGGACGATGCTCGGCACGTCGACCACGTCGGAGTCCGCGTCCAGGGTGGCGACCGCCTGGTTCACGGCGGCGGCGAAGTTCCCGGCCTCAAGCTCCCCGACGACGTGCGTGCGGGACGCGAGCTGAAGCGAAATCACCATGTCGGTGTAGGTCGCCCCGCGCTTGATCCTTTCCCACATGCGTGTGATCTGGTTCCTCGCCTGGATGCGGAGCGGAGTCCCGAAGTCCTGGTTGAAGGGCTGGACCGCAAGCATCGCCTGGTTCGCGGTGAAGGTGGAGTGGCTGTGGAGCCGGACCACGATGTCGGACATCTGGTCAACGTCTGGGGCTTCGGTCGGCAGGTCCTCGCTTTCCGCTTCGGCGGAAGCCGCGAGCGCGGTACGCGGCTCCTCCCTTCGCGTCTCGTCCTGCGGGCTCCCGGCAGGAGCTTCGTCCGGCACTTCGGGAGCATCCCCGGGCTTCGCCTTCTCAGCCTCTGGACCTTCGGGCTTCCCGTCACTCCCCTCTTCCTTCTTCCCGCCCTTCGGCAGTATCCGGGGTTCCTCATGCGGAACCTGCGGCCTCGCGGGCTTGCGTCCGAGGTAGAAGTAGACCCCGGCCGCAACCGCAAGGACTATGACGACAATGACTCCAACGACAGCGAGCGAACTCATCTTTTAAAGCTTCCGGATATGCCGCGATCCAGCCCGAGGCCCGCAGGTCCGGGGGAAATCGCATCTGAAGGGTGGAAAGACATGCCTAATTGTAGGCTGTAAAACCCGCCGCGCGGGGCTTCTTCCGGAGGAGCGGGCGAGGCCCGCAGCTATCCGCCGCGCGCCTGCTTCGCGTAGGAAACCGCTTCCGCGAGGTCCACGGAGACGACCCTTGAAACACCGGGCTCCCGCATCGTGACCCCGATCAGCTGCTTCGCGTGCTCCATCGTGATCCTGTGGTGGGTGATGACAACGAACTGCGTCGCGCGGCTCATCTGGTCGATCATGCCGGCGAGCCGCGCCTGGTTCGTGTCGTCAAGCGGCGCGTCCACCTCGTCGAGGAGGCAGAAGGGCGCGGGGTTCAGCTGGAAGAGCGCGAAGACAAGCGCGGTTGCGCAAAGGGCCTGCTCGCCTCCCGAAAGGAGCTTCACGGTCGTGTTCCGCTTTCCCGGGGGCTGCGCCCGGATCTCGATCCCGGCCTCGAGGATCTCGTCGCCGACCGTCGTGAGGGAGGCGTTCCCGCCGCCGAAGATCTTCTGGAAAAGGCTAGAGAAGTTCGCGTTCACCCGCGCGATGGTGTCGCGGAGCACGGCGCGGGTCTCGTTATCGATCTTCCTGATCGCCTCCTCAAGGGTCGAAACCGCAGCGGTCAGGTCCTCGATCTGCCGCTCCGTCGCGTCAAGCGCCTTCTTCGCAGCCTCAAGATGCTCAAGCGCCGCGTGGTTCACGGGACCGAGCGCCGCCATCTGGTTCTCGAGCCTCGTGACGCCGGACTTCGCGCTCGCGGGCCGAAGGCCGTCAGAGGCCGCCCGCTCGAGCGCCGCCCTGCGGTCGACCCGGCGCTCTTCGATCTGTGTGGAAAGAACGCCAAGCGCCGCCTCCGCGCTCCCCTGCTTCACCTTCATTTCCCCGATCCGCTCGAGGGCTGGCGCCTCTGAGCGCTCGAGTTCGGCCCTTCGGGCGCCGAGCGAAGAAATCTTCTCCTCGAGGGCTGAGCGGCTGGCGAGCGCCTTCCTTAGCGACTTCTCCGCCTCCTCCGCCGACCTGAGGATCACCCGCAGGCCTTCGCGCCCCGCCTCTTCGTCAAGTTCCTCAAGCGCCGCACGGGCCTCCTCGACCGAAGCCGAGAGCTCCGCCTCGTCCGACTCCGCGCGGAGCGCCGACCACCTCGCGTCCGAGGCTCGCTCGGCCGCGTGCGCCGCGTTCGTGCGAAGGAGTTCCACGCGGGACGCCGTGCTCCGGGCGGCTCCCGCTGCCTCGTCAAGCGCGTTCCTTGCAGCTTCCTCCGCCATCTCGGCGTCCTGGGACTTCTGCGACGCAAGCGAGAGCCTCTCGTCAAGTTCCGCGAATGCTTCTTCCGCCTCGTCCCGCTCCGCTGCAATCTCCTCAAGCCTCGAATCGATCTCGCCAAGCTCGTCGCGGATCTGAGTCGAACGGCGTTTCCAGGCCGCTGCCGCGGCTTCTAGTTCGCCGAGCCTCACGGAACTGTCGCGGGAATCGCGTTCGGCCCGCTTGACCGCGGCCGCCGCCTCCCCTTCCCTTGCCTTTGCCGCGTCGAGGCGGCGCGATGAATCGAGCCCCCGGGAAATCGCCTCTTCGTAGGCGGATGACGCCCGGTCCTTTTCCTCAGTGAGCCGCGCGATCCTGTCCGCCCTCACGAGGGTGCCGGCCTGTCCCCCGTCCTCAGCCCAGAAGAGCACCGAGCCCCGGGTGACGGCGTGGCCCTCGGGCGTGAAGAAGATCCGGCCCGGGAACCGGCCCGCAAGCCCGAGGGCTTCCTCGACCGATCCGGCAGTCCAGGCGCCTGAAAGGAATGCCCTGAGAACGGCGAGAGATTCGGGGTCCCCTCCTGAGATTTTTTCTGCAAGCGTTCCGGGAACGGGCTCCCCCTTCGGGGAGTCGGCTGTTGAAACGAGGGCGAGGCGCTCAGGCGGCGGGTCGCCTTCAAGCGGCGCCGCCTCGGCGGCACGCCCGACCCTCAGGGCCGTGGCGCGACCCCCGAGCGCCGACTCGACCGCCTTCGCCCAGCCCTCCTCTATGCGGATCCCGGAGAGAAGCCGGGGGAGTGACGATAGATCGTGGCGGGCGAGCCACGCGGAAAGCCTGCCGCCTGAAAGCGCCTTCTGCTGAATTTCCTCCAGCGCTCCGAGCGTCGCACGGATGCCGGAAAGGGAAGAGGAAGCGCCTGCCTTCGCTTCTTCCGCCTCCCGCCGTCCAGCCTCGGCTTCCTCGAGCGCAGCCCGGGCTTCCTCGAGTGCAGCAGCCGCCTCCTCCTCTTCGGCCGCGCACTCCTCGGCCTGCTCCCGAGCGTCTTCAAGCGACGCGGGATCGAAGCCTTCGTTCCCCGATTCCTCGCGCGTAAGGCGTTCGCGCCGGACTTCGAGCTCGGTCTTCTCGCGCCCGAGCGTCTGCAGCCTGAAGTTCGCTTCGGAAAGCGCCTTCTGCGCTTCGGACTCGGCCTTTTTCGCGCGCTTCGCGGCCTCGGACGCTTCTTCCCACGTCCTCTTCCCTTCGGAGGCCTTTTCCTCCGCGCCTGCCGCGGCTTCGGAAAGACTGTCCGCCTCACGGGTCCGGTCCCCGGCCTCCTTTTCGAGGGCCTTCGCGCGCTCAAGCGCCGCATCAGCCTCCCGCGTCACACGGGCGAGCTTCTCCTCGTCGCGGCTGATCCGTTCTGCGAGAAGCTTCTTCTTCCCGACGATCGACGCCACTTCTCCCTGCTTTCGCGCAAGTTCCGTGTTCACCTGTGCGACGCGCTCGCGGCAGGACGCCTCCTGCTCCTTCGCACGGTCGAAGGCGGGAGCGAGCCCAAGCGCCTCGCGTCCGAGTGCCGCCGCTTCGGCGCGCCCCGACTCGACCTTCGCCATGGCTGCGGCGACGTCGGCCGCCACGCGGTCCCGGGCGTCGCGCGCTTCGCGCTCCTGGAGCACGAGCCACACGCCGGCGAGTTCCTCCTTCTTCCTATTCAGCGCGTCCCACTTCGACGCGAGCTCGGCCTCGCCCGATAGCCTCTCGATGTCCGCCTTCCGTACTTCCTGCAGGTCGCCCGCGCGGTCGAGGTTCCCGCGGGTCGCCGTGAGCCGGGACTGCGCCTCGCGCCGCCGCTCGCGGTACCGGGAAACGCCCGCTGCTTCCTCGAAGTACGCCCGGAGCTCCTCTGGCTTCGCGCGGACGACGCCGCTGATCATGCCCTGGCTGATGATCGCGTAGGAGCGTGAGGAGAGCCCGGTCCCCATGAAGATGTCCTGCACGTCACGGCGTCTCACGGGCTGTCCGTTGATGAAGTAGGCGCTCGCACCGTCCCGCGTCAGGGTGCGCTTGATCGAAATTTCCGAATACGCGCCCCAGGGGCCGGAAAGCTTCCCGTCGCTGTTGTCCAGCACCATCTCGACCGATGCGCGGCCGGACGGCGCCCTGCCTTCAGACCCGGCGAAGATGAGCTCCATCATCGAGCTCGTCGCCCTGAGTTCCCCCGCGTGCGTTTCGCCCATCACCCAGCGCACGGCGTCGATCACGTTGCTCTTCCCGCAGCCGTTCGGGCCGACCACACCGACGAAGGTGCTCGGGAACTCGATCACCGTGGGTTCGGCGAAGCTCTTGAAACCTGAAATCCTGACCTGGCGAAGATGCATGGAAGCGCGGAAAAGATAGTGAGGCCGGCGCCGGACGGATGGCCGGTGCGGTGCCGGGACGTGGTTCGCCCCTATAATAGTTGGTTTCACGGCAAGGGCGGGACGCGCCGCCTCCACGCCGCAGGCAACTTTTAGGAAAGCAAACGGAATGTCTTCTGCACCGAGCGAAAAACTGGAGGTCTTCGAGAACCCCGCCCCTGAGCGCGACTACGTGATCCACCTTGAAATCCCGGAATTCACGTGCCTTTGCCCGCTCACCGGGCAGCCTGACTTCGCGACGCTCATCGTCGACTACATCGCGGACCGGAAGTGCCTCGAGCTGAAGTCGATCAAGCTCTACACGTGGACCTACCGCGAGATGGGGGCCTTCCACGAGGACGTCACGAACCGGATCCTCACGGACTTCGTGAAGGCGATCAGCCCGCGCTACATGCGGATCCGCGCCCGCTGGTGGGTTCGCGGCGGCATCTACACGACCGTCATCGCGGAGCACCGCGCGGAAGGCTGGACCCCAGCGCCCGTCGTGCATCTTCCCGACTTCGAAACCAATTCCCCGATGCGCGGCTAGCTCCGCGCCCCGGAGCGCCCGGGGCTGCTTCCCGGCCCGCCCGGAGTTCCCAACGGCCCCTCCCTCTCAAGCTCAAGAAATGTCCCAGAACATCCACGAATCCGTTTCCAGGCTCCGCACCGTGTGCGACATGGTCCGCTGGGCCATGACCCGGATGGAAGCTTCGAAAATCTCCTTCGGCCACGGCACGAACAACACCTGGGAGGAAGCGACCTTCCTCGTCCTCCGGGCCCTGCACCTGCCGTTTGAAAAGCTCGAGGCGTTCTGGAACGCGCGCCTCACGGCGGACGAGGTGATCCGGATCACGGACCTGATCGAGCGGCGCGTGACCGAGCACATTCCGGTTCCGTACCTCCTCCACGAGGCCTGGCTCGTCCATCACCGCTTCTACTGCGACGAGGACGTCCTCATTCCGCGCTCCTTCATCGCGGAACTCCTTGAAGACCAGCTCTCGCCCTGGGTGCAGGATCCCGAGGCGGTCGGGTCGGTGCTCGACATGTGCACCGGAAGCGGCTGCCTCGCGATCCTCGCCGCGGAAGCCTTTCCGAACGCCCGCGTCACCGGCGTTGACATCAGCACGAAGGCGCTTGAGGTGGCCCGCGTGAACCGCGCGGACTACGAGATGGACGACAGGATCGACCTCGTGCTCTCCGACCTCTTCGACATGCCCGAAGTGAAGACGAAGAAGTGGGACGTCATCATCTCGAACCCACCCTACGTGACGAACGAGGCGATGGAGAACCTGCCAGAAGAGTACCGTGTCGAGCCCTCGCTCGCTCTCGCCGCAGGCGCGGACGGAATGGACGTCGTCCGGACGCTCCTCCCGGAATCCTCGCGCCACCTCACCGACGGCGGGATCCTCGTGGTCGAAGTGGGCGACGGGCGCGAAGCGGTTGAGGCGATCTGGCCCGACCTTCCGCTCACGTGGCTCACCGTGTCGGCGGGGGACGACCTCGTCTTCCTCGCGACGGCCGAAGACCTGAGGAAGTACTTCAAGTAGACGGCGGCTCCCCCAGGGGGCCGAAAACCTTAGCAGCGAAGGGCGGCGGAGCCATAGCACGCCGCCTTTCCCTTCATTCCAGGCGGTTAACGTGCTGAGACTTTTGGATGTCAGCCTTGCCCGGGGCGTCCGGGTTCTTTACAGCCACGCTTCCCTCATCGCCTCCGACGGCGAGCGGGTCGGGCTCATCGGCCCGAACGGGTGCGGGAAGTCGACTCTCTTCGCCGCGGTGCTCGGGGAGATCCCGACCGAAGCGGGCGAAATCGAACGCCCGGCCGAGGAACGCATCGCGCACGTCGCGCAGGACATCGAGGCCGTGGACCAGAGCGCGATCCACTTCGTGCTCTCGGGACACGCGCCGCTCGAAGCGGCGAAGAAGGCGCTGAAGGCGGCAGAGGAAAACGGACGCGACATGGAGATCGCGGAAGCGACCGCGACGCTCGCTGAACTGAACGAAGGGGCGCTCTCCGCCCAGGCGAAGACGATCCTCCACGGGCTCGGCTTCAGCGAGGAGGAGACGAGCCGCCCGGTGCGCGAGTTCTCGGGCGGCTGGCGAAACCGCCTCGCGCTCGCCCGGGCGCTCATGCGCCCCGCGGACCTGCTGCTGCTCGACGAACCGACGAACCACCTCGACCTCGACTCCGTGATCTGGCTCGAGGACTGGCTGAAGCACGTCCGGGCGACCGTGATCACGATCTCCCACGACCGGGAGTTCCTCGACCGCACGGTGGGAACCATCTGGTCAGTGGAGGACGGCACGGTGAGGCGGTACGCGGGGAACTACTCCGCGTACGAGGCGATGAGGGTCGAGCGGCTGCGGCAGCAGGAAGCGGGCGCTAAGGCCTACCAGCGCACCGCCCAGCACCTGCAGTCCTTCATCGACCGGTTCCGCTACAAGGCGACGAAAGCCCGCCAGGCACAGGCCCGGATCAAGATGCTGGAGAAGCTCGAGGCGGTCGAACCCGTCAAGGCGAGGTCCGAGTGGCGGTTCGAGTTCCCCGAGCCCGAGCGACTTCCCGACCACCTGCTCGACGCCGAAGGCATGGCGCTCGGCTACGACGGGAAGGCCGTCATTTCGGGAGTCGGCTTCTGCGTCCGCGCGGGCGAGCGGATCGGCGTCCTCGGCGTTAACGGCGCGGGCAAGTCGACGCTCGTGAAGGGGATCTGCGGCGAGCTTCCGCTCCTCGAGGGGAAGCTCGTCCGGGGCCAGGGCCTCAAGATCGGCTACTTCGCCCAGCACCAGCTCGATTCGCTCCGGCAGGACGAGTCCCCGCTCCAGCACCTGAAAAGGATGGCGCCCGAGACGCGCGAGCAGGAACTGCGCGATTTCCTCGGCCGCTTCCGATTCTCGGGCGACCAGGTGAACGAACTTGTCGAACCGATGTCGGGGGGCGAAAAGGCGCGGCTCGCACTCGCACTCATCGCGTGGGAAAAGCCGAACCTTCTCGTCCTCGACGAGCCGACGAACCACCTCGACATGGAGACGCGCGAAGCGCTTACGCTCGCCCTCTCGACCTTCGGGGGCTCGGTCCTCATCGTGTCGCATGACAGGCACCTGCTACGGGCCGCGACCGAGCGGCTCTGGCTTGTCCGGGGCGGTCACGTCTCCGAATTCGAGGGCGATCTCGACGACTACGCGGAGCTCGTGCTCTCAGACCGCCGCGACCAGGCGGCGCAGCAGAAGGCAGAGCGGAAGGCCTCTTCCGCCCCGGTGAAGACGCAGAAGGAAGCGCGGCGCGAGGGCGCTCGCGAGCGCCAGAGGCTCGCCGCACTCCGCAAGCCCTTCGAGAAAAGGCTGAAGGAAATCGAGGGACGAATGGCTGAAATCGAATCCCGCACTTCGGAGCTTGACGCGAAGATCGCGGATCCGGGGTTCTACAGCGGCGAAAAGGAAGAAGTGGAAGCTGTGATGAAGGAACGGAGCGCGCTCTCTGACGAAAAGGACGCGCTTGAATCCGAGTGGCTCGAGGTGTCCGAGTCGCTCGAATCGGTGGCGTAGGGCGAAGGCCCTTTACGCCGGCCCTTTTTATTCCTGGCATATGAAAGCGGGGCAGGCCCTGGGGCCTGTCCCGCTTAGTTTTTTGCTGCCCAGGATCCACGGGCTTTGAGCGTAGATCCTGTTGCCGTCAACTCTCGGGAAATTACTTCCCGTTGACGATGTGCTCGCCGACGAAGCGGCCGAAGGTCATGCAGTCAGCAACGGCGTTGCCGCCAAGGCGGTTCGAGCCATGGATGCCGCCCGTCACTTCGCCGACAGCGTAGAGTCCGGGGATCGGCTTGCCCTTCGTGCTGATCACCTGGGACTTCACGTTGATCTTGATGCCGCCCATCGTATGGTGGACAGTCGGCACCTTGCGGCAGGCGTACCACGGGCCTTCCGTCATCTGCTTGTCGTCCTTGTTGTTCGCGACGAACCCGAGCTTGTCCTTCGCCTTGCCGGAAACGACGGCGTTGTAGTCATCAACGGACTTCTTCAGGTTCGCGGCGTTCATGCCGGTCTTCTTCGCGAGTTCCTCAAGCGTGGGGGCCTCGACAACGGCGCCGATCGCCTCCATGTTCCTGATGCTCGCGCCCATGTGGTCCTTGAAGTCAAGGCTCGGATAGCGGAGATGGTTCACGACGATCCAGTAGGTGCTGTTCTTCTGCTGGAAGATCGCGTTCGCGAGGACGTCGCGGGCAGCGCCTTCGTTCACGAACCGGTTGCCGTCAGAGTTCACGAACACGCGGTTGCGGCCGGACGTACGGATGTTCTCCATGAGGCCGGTACCCGGAGTGCCGCAGGGGTGAATCTGAATGTCGGAGAGGCCGATCAGGTCAGCGCCGGCCTTCTTCGCGAGGAGCATGCCCTGGCCCTGCGCGGCCTGCTGGATGTTCGTGCAGCCGATCGAGTTGTCGAGCTTCACGCTCTTCCAGACGCCGGTGTTCACCTGCTGGCGGTACTTCACGTTCGCGCCGAACCCGCCCGTCGCGATGATGACGCCGTCCTTCGCCTTGACGGTGATCTTGGAGCCGCGATTATTGCCGACGACGCCGATCACGCGGCCCTTCTTGTCCTGCAGGAGCTTCGTCGCGGGCGTGTCGAGGAGAACCTGGATCTTGCCGTTGGAGTCCGCGATCACCTTCTCAAAGACGCGGATGTAGCTGTTGCCGTACGGGGTGACCGTGTAGTGCGAGCGCTGGCCGAGAGAACCGGTCGCGGCGCCGATGTGGTCCTTGAACTTCACGCCGAGGCTTTCGAGCCAGGTGACGGCGTCAATGGAGTGGCGGGTGAGGAAGCGCACGAGTTCAGGATCGCCCTTGTTGTGGCCGCCCTTCATCGTGGTTTCGTAGAAGGTGTCAAAGCTGTCCGTGATGCCCTGGGCCTTCTGGCGCTTGTCGTCGACCGCGTTCAGAGCGCCTTCGGAAACGTTCGTGGAGCCGCCGAGGTAGCCGAGCTTCTCGAGGACGATCACCTTCTTCGCGCCAGCCTGCATGGAGGAAATGGCGGAAGCGAGGCCGGATCCGCCGCCGCCGATCACGACGACGTCAGCCTGGTAGGTGCGGTTCTTCACCGGATGCTTCTCGACGCCCTTGCGGGTGAACTTCTTCATGTCGGCACCTGCCTGCTTGAGGCAGTTCTCGACGCCCTGCTTCAGGGCGTTCGAGGAGAAGGACGCGCCGGTGACGGAGTCAACGCCAGTCGTCTGGTACTTCACGATCTTCTCGCCGACCTTCTGCAGGGCAACCTTGCCGATGCCGAGGGACTCGAGGTTCTCGGAAGAATCGATGGAAACGATCTTGTTCTGGTCCACCGTGACCTTCACGGTGAGCGGAGCATTATGGCCGTTCACGGTAGCCGTGTAGGTGCCTGCCTTCATCGGGGCAGCGACGGCAACCGCGCTAGCAAAGGCGAGCGCCGCGGCAACAGCAACGGGCTTGACAGCAAAATTCATCTCTTACTCTCCTCGAAACGGTTCTGATCCGTTTCTATTCTGTTGAACCACTGGTTAATTATGCCAACAGGGAGGGGAAGTGACCTAAAAATTTACCTCGCCCGCGATAAGTAGTTCTCCTCATTGCGGGATAAGCCCATAATTACCCAATTTTCGGTCTGAGTTGCTGGAACAAGCGGCAACCGCCCGAACTGCGGGGAACGGCTGACAGTCCGGGCCGTTTTGAGGCATTATTACTGAAGTTTTCAATTTTTCTCCTGGTTATAGCCATGGCAACAGCAGTCATCACCATCGCGTCCATCGTGATCGCAGCGGCGCTCTTCATGCCGGCGTGGCGCGCGGCAGGCCCCAGGGTGTACCGGGTGACGAAGAGCCACGCGGCGCAGCTCGGAGCCATGGCCGGGGTGTTCCTCGTCCTTCTCGCCATTTCCGCCTCGATCCTCACCGCGCTCGCCTCCCTGCTCCTCTCCAAATGACTTCAAAGCAGACATTCGCAGACAGGCTTCGCGCCTGCATGACCCGGCTCAACTATAAGCAGCGCTTCGTTGCCGAGCAGGTGGGGGTCTCGCAGCCCGCTGTCGCCAAGTGGCTCGCGGGCGACACCCGGAAGGTGCAGGCAGACGTACTCTTCAGACTCGCCGACCTCTTCAACGTGAACCCGAGGTGGCTCTCGGACGGTCAGGGCGAGCCCTGGGTGAGCCCGGCTGACGACTGGATCCACGAGATGACGGACGACGGCGGAACAGAAGCCCCTCAGGGGAATACGCTTTCCCAGGGCGGGAAAAAGAAGACGCCGGGACGCCCGAAGATCCCCAACCCGACGATGCGGCTCGGGCTCGACGTCCCCGGGGAAACCGGGGAACCCGGTGAAAAGAAGGAAGAGGAAGCGCAAGGCGTGAAAAGCACGAAGGAAAGCCGCTGCGCCCTCTACGCCTGCGTACAGACTGCGGTGCTGAAGCGCGGCCGCACGCCCCTCTCCCCGGTCCTCGCCCCTTCTAAGGAGCGGATCGACGCGGTGATTCCGAAGTCGGACCTCGGGGGGCTCGCCGCGAAGGACTGCCGCCAGATCGTCGTCCGCTCTGACGCCATGGCTCCGGCGATCTGCCCCGGCGACGCGGTGATCGTGGACGTTTCCGGGAGCGGCGACCTCGTCTTCGGCGCGGTCTACTGCCTCTACTGGCAGAACCAGAGCACCCTCGCCCGCGTGATGAAGGATCCGGACGGCTCGGTGCTGATCCAGTTCGACAACCCCGCGTACCCCGCGAAGAAGCTCTCAAGCAAGGAATTCTCGGCCGGAATCCACGTTGTCGGCCGTGTGATCATCCGTTCCGGCTCCCGGTTCGCGTCCCGCGGCCTCTTCATCTGAGGGCTGCGGCAAATCCGGGCCATTTCCGGATGCTCCGCTTTCCCTAGGCGGCCTTCTTCCCGTTCTCCGGCGCGGCGACGGGCTCCTGCTCCATCCGGAAACACTCGGCGATGGGCCGCGTGAGAACCGGCGACGCGGCGAGCTCCCGGTACCAGGAGGAGTCTGCCGACGCCTCCTCGCGGAATATCCTTAGTGACGGGTCGACGGCAAGCGCCGAGAAAGCTCCGAGAAGGGTCTTCTTCCTGGGATCCGCCGTGAGCACCCAGCCGTCGTCCCGCTTCCTGCGGTCCGCGACGTGGGACACGTAGCCCGCGTCGGAAAGCTTCTCCAGCACGGCGCCGACCGACTCGGGCCAGCTGTCAACCGCAAAGCTGAGATCCCGGGTCGTGACGACCGGGTTCCCCGACTCCTTCGCCCGGTAGAGCTCGCCGATCAGGGCAACGCCGGTAGCGAGGGTGTTCCCGCACTTGTAGATGTCGCCAAACCTGCCGCTCTCGATCATCGGGATCGTCGCCGTGACGGCGGCCCCGGCGAAGATCAGGATCCAGGCGAGATAGATCCACAGGATGAAGACCGGGAGCGCAACGAAGGCTCCGTAGAGGCTCGCGAGCGTCCCGTTCGTGATGTAGAACTGGAACCCCCACTTCACGACAAAGCCGAAAAACGCCGTGAAGAGGCCGCCCGCAAAGGCATTCCTCCAGGCGACGCGGCAGTTCGGAATCGCGTAGAACATCGCGGCGTAGCCGGCCGCCTGGATCACGAACGTGAGAAGGTTGAGCCCGACCGAGGCGACCCCGACCGGAAATCCGCCAAGCGCGAGGCGGGCGATGTAGGTGGTCACCGAGATGCTGATCGCGATCACGATCGGGCCAAGAGTAAGGAGCGCCCAGTAGAGGACCGCTTTTTGGGCGAAAGAACGCTCGTGCCGGACATTGAAGATCCGGTTGATGGTCTTGAATTCCTTGTCGATCAGGAAGAAGGCCGAGACGGCGAGGCCGGCGAAGCCGAAGAGGGAAAGGCCCCTCGCGTGACCTGAGAACGCCCTGAGGCAGTGGGAGACCTGCGCGCCGTAGTCCCCGGGAAGCCCTCCCGAAATCAGGAGCATCAGCTGCTGCCGGTACGCTTCGAAGGACGGCACCACCGAGAAGACCGCAAGGACAACCGCGAGAAGCGGAACGATCGAAAGGATCGTCGCGAGTGTCATCGAGCTCGACACTTCGACGATGTTCGTCTCCTGCAGCCTCAGCGCGGCGAGCGACGCGAGCCGCTTCAGCTTCGCGTAGAGAGGCCGCTCCGGGCGGCGGGGTTTCAGTATCTTGGCGGGCTTCATGATGAACGGGTCCCACGTCCCGCCGGAGCCGGCGGGAAAAAACTATTCCTTGTAATTCTGCCTCAGGAGGCTGATTTCACGGGCGTACCCCGGAAGCTCGTTCGGGGTCTCGAGGTAGAAGGGTAGCGACCGAAGGGCCGGGTGGTTCACGACCCGGACAAGGGCCTCAAGCCCGATCTCGCCCTCCCCGATTTTCTCATGCCGGTCCTTGTGGCTCGAACGGGGGTTCTTGCTGTCGTTCAGGTGCACCGCCCGGAGTTTCCCGAGCCCGATCACGCGGTCGAACTCCCCAATGACCTCATCAAGCGAATCGTGGACGTCGTAGCCGCCATCCCAGACGTGGCACGTGTCGAGGCAGACGCCGAGCTTCTCCGGGTACCTGCAGCCCTCGATCAGGGACGCGATCTCCTCGAACGTCCTTCCGACCTCGCTCCCCTTTCCGGACATCGTCTCGAGAAGCACCGTGGTCTTCGTGTCCGTGGACAGCACGTCGTTCAGGAGCTCGTCGATCAGTCGGATTCCGGTGTCAGGGCCCTGCTTTACATGGGAGCCCGGATGGAAGTTGTACATGAAGCCCGGAAGCACCGAAAGCCGCTCGAGGTCGTCCGCCATCGTGCGGCGGGCGAAGTCCCGGATCGAAGGGTCCGCCGCACAGGGATTCAGGGTGTAGGGCGCGTGCGCGAGCCCGGGCGTGAGCCCGTTCTCCTTCGCAAACTCAAGGTACGCCGCGACGTCCGCGGGATCCTGTGGCTTCGCCTTCCCGCCCCTCGGGTTCCGGGTGAAGAACTGGAAGGTCGAAGCGCCGAGCTTCACGGCCTCGCGCCCCATGGCGAGGTAGCCGCGGCTCGAGGAAAGATGGCAGCCAATGTTCAGCATGATGGTTCCTAAGGTCCTTTGGGTTTCCAGTGTCGGTCGATTTTCCGTTCTTTTCGCCCGCCGTGCAAGGCTTCCGGCAGGAGGAAACGGATTGCTGTTATGAAACGGGCTTCCCTGGCGGAAACCTGGGAAGCCCGTAGTGCCAAGAAGAGCCAGAAGAAAGGGTGAGCGGTCGCCTCAGCCGATCCAGCGGTAGAAGCGGAGGGGCTTGTGGTCCGCCCCGCAGCCACAGGCCTTTCCGTCGCAGCCGCAGACGTGGACCTCCCTAGGAAGCCATGTCTCGACGCAACCCTTCTGCACGAGCCGCTCCATCATCGGCTCGATCAGCTCCTTCGGCGTACG
>CADBTW010000020.1 GCA_902797695.1 uncultured Sutterellaceae bacterium | reverse complement strand
GACACCCTTGCCTCTGGCTATGTGCTTGGTGCTACCTCCTGCACTCGGGACTTTCACCCGTTAGAACGCGCTCGTGCCGAGCGCACCTGAAAAAGGCGGCGCGCCCGTTTCCACGGGCCCCGCCGCCTTCTCACCCGCCGGCCATTTCAGGCCGGCCGGGCATTGCTCCGCTTTTCCTAGTACATCCCGATCCGCTTCTCGTCGAGCGAAATGAAGATGTTCTTCGTCTGGGTGTAGGCGTTGAGGAGCGAGAGGTAGGTCTCGCGCCCGATGCCGGACTCCTTGTAGCCGCCGAACGGGGAGTGCGCCGGGAGCTGGTTATAGGTGTTCACCCACATGCGGCCGGTGCGGACGCCCTTCGCGACGCGGAACGCCCGGTTGATGTCCTGGGTCCACACGGCGCCGCCGAGGCCGTACTTCGAGTCGTTCGCGATCGCGACCGCCTCTTCCTCGGTGTGGAACGGGATCACCACGGCGACAGGCCCGAAGATCTCCTCCTGCGCGACGCGCATCGAGTTCTTCACGTCGACGAGAAGGGTCGGCGCGATGAAGCAGCCGCGCTCAAGCCCGCCCTCGGTAAGCCGGTAGCCGCCGGTCGCGACCTTCGCGCCCTCTTCCTTCCCGACCTCGATGTAGCCGAGGACGGTCTTCACCTGGCGCTCGTCGACGAGAGCACCCATCTGCACGCCCTCTTCCCACGGAAGGCCGACCTTCACCGCCTCGAACTCCTTCTTGAGCGCCGCGACGAACTTCTCGTAGATCGTGTCCTGGACGAGGATGCGGGAGCCGGCGCAGCAGACCTGGCCCTGGTTGAAGAGAATGCCCATCTGGGCCCCTTCGATCGCCTTGTCGAAGTTGCAGTCCTCGAAGACGATGTTCGCGGACTTGCCGCCGAGCTCGAGCGTCGCCGGGATGATGCGCTCGGCCGCAGCGAGGCCGACGTTCCGGCCGACGGAAGTGGAGCCCGTGAACGCGAGCTTCGCGAACCCGGGGTGCTCGAGCATCGCCTGGCCGGCGACGCGGCCGGAACCCGGGATCACGTTCACGACGCCTGCCGGGAGGATGTCCTTCAGGAGCTTCGCGAGCTCGAGGATCGAGAGCGCCGTCGCGGACGCGGGCTTGATCACGACGGTGTCGCCCGCCGCGAGCGCCGGGGCAAGCTTCCAGCAGGCCATCAGGTAGGGGAAGTTCCACGGAATGATCTGGCCCACGACCCCGAGCGGCTCGTGCAGGACGAGGGAAAGCGTGTTCTCGTCGATCTGCGCCGCACGGCCCTCGGCCGCGCGCAGCACGCCCGCGAAGTAGCGGAAGTGGTCGGACCCAAGCGGAATGTCGATGTAGCGGGTCTCGCGCCAGGGCTTGCCGTTATCGAGCATCTCGACCGTCGCGAGGCGGTCGGCGTTCGCGTCGATCGCGTCGGCGATCTTAAGGAGTAGCGCCGCGCGCTCGGCGGGCGAGGTCTTCCCCCAGGTCTTGAAGGCTTCAGAGGCGCACTTCACGGCGCGGTCCACGTCGGCCGCGGTGCCGGCGGCGACGTCAGCGAGCTTCTCTCCGTTCGCGGGGCAGCGGCTTTCGAACGTCTTCCCGTCAGAAGCCGGAACGAACTCGTTCCCGATGAAAAGGCCGTAGGAGGAATCGCAGATGTTCTTCAATTTCATGCTCCTTGCTGATGAAGGCGGATAGCCCGAGCGTCGGCAACCGGCTCCAGGGCATCCCGCCAAAATACTAGTGGATTGCACGTAGCCTATTCATAGTATGTTTCGAATCACAAAGAGGCAATATTCCGATGGAACTAGTTCCTTGGACCTATGAACCACAAATAAGCCGAGAATCCCGTATAAAAGAGGACTTCCGTATCGCGACAGGCGGCTACGGAGGAACTGAAAAATGCCCATGTGAAAAGAGCCTCGGATTTGCCGTGGCTCTTTTATTCAGGAAAGGGCGCTAGTGCGCAACCCGTCCCTACTTCGTTCCAAGCGCCTCAAGCGCGGCGTTCCTTCCGGCAAGACGCCCGAGGCAGACCGCGATCGTGAGGCCCTGCCCGTACTGGCTCGCGGTTTCACCGGCGACATAGAGGCCGGGAACCGGGGTCCCGTCCGGGCGGACAGCCCGCGCCTTCAGGTCGCGCATTACGCCGCCGAAGGTTATCTGGCTCGCGGGCGAAACCTTCGCCCCGTAGTAGGGTGCACGGTCGATCCGGGAGAAGATCGAGTCCTTCCGGCCGAACTCAGTGTCCTGCTTCGAGTCGAACACCGCGTGCCAGCGTCTGATGGTCTCGGAGAGCGCCGCTTCCGGCAGCCCGAGCTTTCTTGCGAGCCCAGCGGGATCCTCCGCCGAGACGAAGTAGCCGTTCTTCCTGTAGCCCTCCATCACCTTCGCGTGGTCGACGGAGGCCTGGTCGAAGACGAGCCAGGCGTGGCCGGTCTTCTGTGACGCGATCGCTTTCCCGAGCACCGCGGTGTTCCCGAGTTCGTTCGTGAAGCGGCGGCCGTCGGAGTTCACGAGGATCGCGCCGTTATAGCGGACAGCCGTGAGCGACACCGCGCCGTGCCCGGTGTCGTAGGCGACGGTCTGGGGACCGGTGAGGTCGAGCTGCGAAAGCGCCGCTCCCGCTTTCTCCGCCATCAGGATCCCGTCCCCGGTGTCACCGACCGACGCGGTCGACGGGAAGCCCTTCCACTGGGGAGAGAACCGCGCGACGAGCTCGGGGTTCGATGCGAAGCCGCCCGCGGCGAGGACGACCGCCTTCGCACGGATCTCGTACTCGCCCTTCGGGCCCTTCACCCTGACGCCCGAGACGCGGCCGTTCTCGATCACGAGTCCCGTCGCGGGGGAGCTCGTCCGGAGGTCCGTCCTCAGTTCCTCCACCCGCTTCAGAAGGACCGGCGCCAGCATCGCCCCGAAGGCGCCCCCCGCCTTCCTCGTGTGCTGGGAACCGTTGATCACGCGCCCGAGGTCGGCGCCGAGCGACACGAGCCAGTCCGCCGTGGGGCCGGAAAGGTCGGCGAGCTGCCGCACGTTTTCAAGCTCCTTGCCCTTCGCCCCCTTCAGGAGCTTCTTGTAATAGTCGTCCGCTGTGTAGGGCTTCGGCATCTTCATCTGGATCGCGGAGCCGCCGGCGTTGAACGCGGTGGAAGCGAGAAGGGTCGAGCCGCCCGCGAACGGAAGCTTCTCGAGGAGCACCACCTTCGCGCCCGCTTCGCGCGCTTCGATCGCGGCGGACATCCCGGCGCCTCCCGCGCCGACGATCACGACGTCCGTCCGCTCAGGGGCCACGGCGCCGGCAGTGCCCGCGGCAAGGATTCCCGCAGCAAGCGCTGCGGCGATTCGGCTGAGTTTCATGTCCTGCTCCTTTCAAGGTGTCCGATGAGGGGCGGCGGTCTTCTTCTCTCGCCGACGCCCGGCGTGAATTCCATGATATGCGGGAGAGGAGGGAACGAACAGATGGAATCCGGAATTACGCGTTAGGCACAGCCGCGGGGCAACCCGGTGCCGGACGCTGGCACTGGGTGAAAATCGGAGGAACCGGGATCAGGGTACCGCGCCGACGCGGCCTTCCCCAAGGCCATCAGGGCTCTCGCTTCGCAGGCGTTCCGCGCTTTTCGGCCGCAATGAACGAATCAAGGAGTTCCCGGAGCCAGGGCGTTCCGCCAAGCCGCACGAAGGTCTCGCGCTCGGCTGCCGTGCAGCGGACATGGAGCACGGAATCGTTATCCGGGTTGAGCGGTGGCCGGCCGCGTTTTTTTGTCTTGACGGCCCCTTCTTCTACTGTGTCACTCATCAAAGGAATCTCTGGATGGAACTAAGCACTTGGCCCTAGGTTCTTGTCGTTATGATTCGATTCTATCCCGAAGTCGGGTTTGGTGCTTTTTTCGTTTACCAGAGCACGATTAAAAGAAGAAGCGCGGGAAGGATTCCTTCCCTTGGGGCTGCGAGGGAAATTTACCCTTCGGGGCATGTGAGGGACTAGCCCGTCCAGCGCCTCCGCTAGACGCGAAGCCGGGGAGCCGCGAAGCAGGCAGGATTGGGGAAAACGTCCTCAGGCAAGTGCTGGCCCGGGAATGCGGTGGAGCCGCCTGCCCTTTCAAAGCATTGCGGTTCACTTCCCCCGGGCTTCGCCCGCCGGGTTCATTCTGCCAGTAGTCTTTTCACTTACAGGAGAAAAGCCGCCGGGCAGGCAGACCTCAGGCGGAAAAATGGAAACCAACGATTATTTTGCATACGAAAATCATGGCGGGTAATTAATTTCCTGCCGTTTGAACGAGAGGCCGCACGCCCTGAAAGCCATTCCACGGAAAATACGAAATTTTCATAATTTCTTGCTGGCAATCATGTTTCGTATTTGAAAAACAGCCTCCCTGGCCATATCCGCCGGAATCCAGGCGGAGAAGGGCCGGGGCGCGCGGCGGGCAGCGCCTTCCAAAGGCGGTATACCAGCAAGTCCGCCGGGACACTGGGGAAGCACGGGAAGGCCGCTCTCCTGATTCCGACCGGAGAGCGGCCTTCGCCAAGAAGGCGCCAGGGCAAGAAGGTTTGCCGCTAAGGCTCCGCGCAGAGCGCGTCGAACTCGCGGTCGAGATCCTTTTCCGCGGCTTCGAGCGCCGCCGCGCGGTTTTCAGCCCAGGCTTCGTCCGCGCCGATACGGGCCTCGGATTCCTCCAAAAGGCGCGAAAGCTCCGAAGGCTGCGGCCCGCCCTTCGTCGCGCGGTGCTCGACGATCGAGCGCGGATCGAGCGCGCTCCGGAAGGCGGATTCGGTGAGCGGAAGCTTCGGGGGGATGTCGAGCGAATCGTCCCGCACCATCTTCTCGTACACGGCGCAGGCGTCTTCGTACGGAAGCGTCTTCGGCGTGAACTGGTGCGCCCGGGCGAACGTGACGAGGTTGCTCGCGAAGCGGTGCCCCTCGCGGAACGGGATCCCGAAGTCCTTCATGAGGACGTCGGCGATGTTCTGCGAGGCGGTCCAGTCGAGGTTCAGCTCCTCGAGCGCCCGCTCAGGATTCACCTTGAGGAGGCCGAGCACGTTCGCGAAGGCGTTGAGGACCGTAGCCGCCTCGCCCGCAACCGCGCCGTTCATGATCTCGTCCTTCGCGTCGTACATGCCGGGCATCAGGTCGTGGGCGCGGAAAATGACGCCGGAAAGCTCGCCGAGCACCTGGTTCGCGTCGCGGCGGACGTCGATAATCGAGCCCGGGTTCCGCTTCTGCGGCATCGCGGTGGAGGCGTAGGTGCTGGAAACGAGGATCCAGGGCCGGGGCTGCGCGTACTGCGTCATCACGTCCTCGATGAACTGCGTCACGTGGAGGAGCGGGCTCACGAGCTTGAGGGAGGACTCGACCGCGACATCGATCGCGCTGATCTGCGCAGCGTCGTACGCGTTCTCGACGATCCCGTCGAACCCGAGGCGCTTCGCCATCGCCTCACGGTCGAGGGGCCAGGGCGTGCCGTTCAGCACCGTGGTCCCCATCGGGCAGAGGTTGAGGCGCGCCCAGAACTCGCGGAGCCCCTCGAAATCGCGCCGGAACCCCTCGAGGTGACCGAGCCAGGTGTGCCCGAGGCTGTTCGGCTGCGCCGCGACCCCGTTCGTGTAGCAGGGGGCGATTGTGTCGCGGTTCTCGAGCGCGAGCTTCTGGAGCGCCTTCCGGACCCGGGTGAGCGCCCTCATCGTGCCGAGCAGCCGGTCGCGGAGGATCGCGCGCTGGAAGGTCGAATGCATGTCCTGGGAAGAGCGCCCGGCGTGGATCAGCGTGACGTCGATCCCGGCTTCCTTCACGAGGAGCGGCTCGTAGCGGACGTACATCAGGGGGCGCGGGTTTCCGGGCGTGTTCCCCTTTTCAATCACGCGCTTCTGGGCACGGGCCCAGACGGGAGCGCGCTTCCTGTCGAGAAGCCCCTCCCTCGTGTTCACGACGAAGGTGGCCTTGTTGATCTGGGAGAGCCAGAAGAACTCGTCGCGCGGGGGCTTCCCGGACCAGGGCCTGAGATCAGCCTGGCGGCCGGCGTCGCCGGTTGAAGGAACACCAAGGGTCATTTGCTTTCCTCTTTTTTCAGTTGGTTCGCGGGCGACCGGTTCCGGGTGCCTTGCCCGGGGATCCTTCGCCCGTGTCTTGCGGTTACCGGAAAGTATGCCGTTCTGCCTGATTGAATTAAAGAACAATTTTTCCAATGAGAAATTGTGCTTTTCGCTAACATAGCCTCTGGCGATTCCTCCCATGGTGGCAAAAATGAAACGGGACCTCAATCTCGAAAGCTGGAAAGTGTTCGCGGCGGTCGCCGAGGCAGGCTCGATCAGCGCCGCGGCGCCGAAGCTTGGGATCGACCCCCCGAGCGCGAGCCGCGTGATATCGGCGCTCGAGAAGTCGCTAGGCGGCGTCCCGCTCTTCGACCGGAGCTCGCACCGGATGGCGCTTACCGAGAACGGCCGCATGGCGCTCGAGGCGGCGAAAGGCATGCTTTCGATCCACGACATGCTCCTCCGGAACCTCGAGGCGAAGACCTCCTCGATGGTGGGGCCGATCCGGGTCGGAGTGCCGCCCGCGCTCCTGCAGAGCTTCCTCATGCCATTCCTCGTCGGGTTCGCGAAGAAGTACCCCGAGGTGCAGCTCGACCTCGCCGAGTACACGGCGGGGCTCCCGGTTTCCTTCGACTCGAAGCAGGGAAAGCTCGACCTCGTGATCGCCTACGGGCCGGATCCCGTCCACGAGAACTACGTGCAGATCCACTACGGAACGGGGCACTTCTTGAACTGCGCTTCCCCGGTCTACCTCGCCCGGCACGGCGTCCCCCGGTCAATCGAGGAGCTCTCGCGGCACACCGGGGTTGTCTTCAACAGCCCGCTGCGCGGCGTCAGCACGAGGCTCAAGCGAGGCACCGAGGAGAAGGAAGTGCGCTTCCAGCGCGAGTTCGACTTCAGCTCGGCGCTCTCCGCGAAGAGCGCCGCCGTGATCGGCGCCGGGATCGCGCTCGGCATGGCGGACCTGCACTGCTATCGGGAGCTGCAGAAGGGTGAGCTCGTCCCGGTGCTTCCCGACTGGCTGTTCCCGGACGAGGAACTCTATATGTACACGACCCCCGAAGCGCTCCGGCTCGCCCGCGTGAAGACGTTCATCCGGGAGTACCGCGAGACGATCGAGCCGATACTCGAGGAGAGCCGCCGGACGACGCTCTCCCTTCTCGGCTAGCCAGTTATTGCTGAAAAATACAACACCTAAAGTTTCTTTTTGTCATTGTCCGCAACTCCGGTTTCCCCGATGCTTACGGGTAGCAAAAAGCTGCCCTGAAAGCCTCCGCCTTTCGGCCTATTCGGCAGCCCATGGGAAAAGAACCACTGGAGAGAAAAACAATGAAGAAACTCGCTGTCGCCGCCGCCCTTTCCGCGGCACTCTGCTGCACCGCCGCTTCCGCCGCCCCGTCCGTCACGCTCTACGGCCTGATGGACACCGGCTTCTCGCTCGCCCGCACGGGCGGGAACGACCCCGCGAAGGCGGGCGACGGAAACGTGTCGCTTCGCATGAAGTCGGGCCAAAGGAACGGCTCCCGCTTCGGCCTCAAGGGCACCGAGGACCTCGGAGGCGGCTACAAGGTCGGCTTCATCCTCGAGGACCAGTTCAAGGGGAACGACGGGACGCTCCAGGACTCCTCGTTCTGGGCACGCGAGTCGACCGTCTGGGTTTCGGGCGGCTTCGGCCGGGTCTGGCTCGGCAAGACGGGCCAGCTGAAGAGCCCGGTCGGCTCCACCGCCCTCGCAGGCACCATCATGTACCCCTTCGGCACGCTGATGGGGAACTTCGTCGGCGGCCTCAAGTACATCACGGCGGGGAATTACCTCACCGTGAACAACTCCATCACCTACCGGACGCCTGACTGGAACGGGCTCACCCTGAACGCCCAGTACTCCTTCGCGATGAACAAGCAGGAAGGCACCGGGATGAATGACGACGATCGCTACATGGCCCTCGCCGCCCGGTACCGCGCGCATAACCTCGTTGCCCTCGCCCTTGTCGACACGATCCACAGGAACACCGCCGCCTCCGCGACGACGAAGGACCAGTGGACCTACACCCTCGGCGCGAACTACGACTTCGGGTACGTGAAGCCCTACGTCTACGCCCAGTACTTCCGGAGCGCGAACCTCAACGCGGTGGGCGCGGACTACAAGGGCGAAGGCCACAACATCTCAGCCTCCGGCGCCTACTCGGGCTACGGCGTCCTCGCCGCGATCCAGTGGCCGATGTGGGGCGGCAAGGCGAAGGTGGGCGGCGGCTACATGCACGCGAACGGCACCGGGAAGACCGAGAACGACGTCAGGCGCTATTCCGCCCACGTCGGCTACGACTATCCCCTCAGCAAGCGCACCGACCTCTACTGGGACCTCGGCTGGGTCCGCCAGAACACCTCGGCTCCGTCGAAACCCTCCATCTACCAGGACGGGACCGAGCTTGCGGTCGGCATGGTCCACCGCTTCTAGTTTCGGAAAAGAAGTCACAGAACCATTGTTCATGAGGCAAAAAAATGCATGACATGATGCCTTACCTCGCCCTCGTCGTCGTGATCCTCACGGGCTGGGGAATCGTGAAGAAGGTGCAGGTGAACATCCTGCTCCTCTTCGCAGGGCTCGCCCTCAACATCATCGCCCTCCTCGGGGGTGTTCCGAACATCCTCCCGAAGGGCATCCACTCAACGGGGTTCCAGGGATTCGATCTCTTCGCGCTGCTCTCCGCGCTCTCGAAGAAGCAGGCGGCGACGACCGGCTTCATCATCCTCGTCGCGGGCGGCTTCGCGGCCTACATGGACCAGATCGGCGCGACCGACAAGCTCGTCTCGATCTGCCTCAGGCCGCTCCAGAAGCTGAAGAGCCCGTACCTCGTGCTCGGCGCCGTGTTCCTGCTCGGGAACTTCCTCGGGCTCGTCGTGACGTCGGCCGCCGGCATGGCGATGCTGCTCGCGGTCTCGGTCTACCCGCTCCTCCTCGGGATCGGGCTCTCCGGAATCTCGGCCGCAGCCGTGATCGGCTCCGTGCTCGTCGTGAGCTACGCGCCGTCCTCCGCGATCGCGGTCCTCTCCGCGAACACGGCTGGCGTCGACCCGATGACGTACCTCATCCAGTACCAGCTCCCGGTCGCGGTTCCCGCGATCCTCGTGACGATGGTCTGCCACGTCGTCGCCCAGGCCTACTTTGACAAGAAGGACGCCGCCGCGGGCACGCTCGTGAAGGTGGATCCCGCGACCGTCCTCGCGAAGGCGAAGAAGGCGAAGGACACCCCGGCCTACTACGCGCTCCTCCCGCTCGTTCCGCTCGTGCTCCTCTTCATCTTCAACAAGCTCGTCTACAAGACCGTCGTCCTCGACGTCGCCACCGCGATGTTCATGGGCTGGGTGGTCGGCATCCTCGTCGACCTCCTCCACCGCCGCAGCATGACCGCGTGCTTCTCGGACGGCTTCGCGATGTTCAAGGGCATGGGACACATGATGCAGAGCGTCGTCGGCCTCATCTTCGTCGCCGCGCTCTTCGCTGCCGGCCTCCAGAACGCCGGGCTCGTCGGCTTCCTCATCGACACCGCGAAGAACGCTGGCTTCGGGCTTGAGGGCACGAGCATTGTGGTCTCCGCCGTGATCGGCCTCGTCACGGTCCTCACCGGGTCCGGCGTCGCCGCCTTCACGGGCCTCGTCCCGATCGCGCCGTCCGTCGCCGCGGGCTTCGGCGGGGACCCCGCGGTCGTCGCGATGATGATGCAGCTCGCGAGCGAGTTCCTCCGCCCGGTGTCTCCGGTCGCGGGCGTCGTGATCATCGTCGCGGGCTTCGCCGGGGTCGCGCCCCTCGCCGTGGTCCGCAGGACCGTGATCCCCTGCTGCGTCGGCCTCGTGGTCGCGCTCGGCCTCACGCTCGTCTTCTTCTAGCAGCCTTTCCGCTTGCTCCCCTCGCCGAGGGGAAGCGGCCTTCCGAAAGCCGGTTCCGGGACAGTTCTCACCGAGAACCGGCTTTCCCATTTCCCGAAACTGAGGCGCCCCGCCCCTTACGCCTATTGAAGCCTCGAAGGGCGCTCTTCCTTCGGAAGTCCGTTCATCAGCCGGTCGAGCCTCCCCGCGCATTCGAGGATCATTTCCCGCGCGGAGGAATCAAGGATTTCGCAGCCCGAGTCCTTCGCGATGGCCTTCGTCGTGTTGACGATCGAGTAGAGCTGGTCGACCGCGACGCCGAGAAGCGTCACCGTAACCACTCTTCCCGCGAAAACCGCGTCCTTCCTGTCATCTTCCGTGAGTTCATCCGCAATCATCAGCGTTCTCCTTTCCTGAACAGCAAATTTCCGCTCCGCGATCGGAGCGGCACCCTTTGAAAATTCCACTTTCCCCCTTCCTTGAAGGGACGAAATTCCGGCCCGCACCCGAGGGAAGCGAGGACAACAGCGCAGGCCACTGCCGCGAAGTGGCGGCCGGCACCAGAACCAACGCCTTGGATATGGGAAAAAACGCCTGATTCGCGCTCCCTTCGGATTGGCCGAAGCGAGGCCCGGAAGCTGGCCGAAAAGGCAACGGGCAAACGACATCACCAGGAGTCGGCTCCGCCGTCCCGTCAGAAACCGGGAAACGAACTGGCCCAGAAAAGCGATTTTCCCCCGCGCGAAGACCGGAAAAGGGGAAAAACTTCGTTCGGTTTTCAATCACCGAAACAACTTTTCCCAACCGATTTATATTTTAATGGTTTTCACGAATAATTATTTGAATTTAATCAATTTACTCAAATTTTACGCCAAGGTTCCCAACGTCGCTTCCCAAAGCAGGAATCCGGCTTTTTGACGGAATGCCCGGGTCGCGAAGAAAACAACCTACGGGCGGCGGCGCTAGCATTTCCGTTTTTCCGCCTTTTCCCCTTGAGCGGGTTCAGTTGTTACGGGAGCAGAAAGTGTCCGAATCAGACCCGCGGCGACCCGCCGGCCTCAGCGCGTTCCTCGCCTGCATGGCGCTCAGCTTCGTCTGGGGCCTCCAGCAGGTGGCGATCAAGGCGGCGGGGCCGGACTTTTCGCCGCTCTTCCAGACCGGTCTCCGGTCCGGGGTCGCGGCGGCGCTGCTCATCATCGCGAACGCTTTCCTTCTTCACGAGAAGTGGAAGCAGGTTTCCCCGAAGGCGTTCCTCGCGATCGCGCTCTCCTTCGCGGGAGAATTCTTCTTCGTTTCAGAGGGACTCCGCTGGACCACGGCCTCCCACATGTCGGTGCTCCTCTACACGGCGCCCTTCTTCGCCGCGATCGGGCTCTCGGCGAAGCTTCCCGAGGAACGCCTCACCGCCCTCCAGTGGGCGGGGCTCCTCGCCGCGTTCTCCGGAATCGCGGTCGCGTTCCTCCTCCCCGCGCTTCTCGCGGGGGACAATCCTGAAAGCTCGCTCTGGCTTCTCGGGGACGCGCTCGGGCTCATGGCCGGGGTCTCCTGGGGTCTTACGACGATTCTCCTCAGGACCACCTCGATGAACGGGGCTCCCGCGACCCAGATGGCCTTCGCGCAGCTGCTTGGCGGATTCGCTGTCCTCACCCCCGCCGCCCTTCTCACCGGGCAGTCGCACTTCGCGCCGACCTTTGTGAGCTGCTCAAGCTTCCTCTTCCAGGCGCTCATCGTCTGCTTCGCGAGCTATCTCGTCTGGAACAGGCTCCTCAGGATTTATCCCGCATCGCAGCTCGGGATCTTCGTCCTCGCGACGCCCATCTTCGGGGTCGCGCTTTCGGTGCTCCTCCTCGGGGACTCGCTCAACGCGCTGTTCTTCGCCGGCACGCTCCTCGTCTTCGCCGGACTCCTCATGGTCCAGTGGCGGACGATCCGGGCGTTCCTCGCAGGGCGCAGGCGCTGAGGGAAAAACACGCTGGCCGGGGCCGCCGCGCAACGCGGGAGCGGCCGGCGAGGAAAACTGCCAGCCGCGTTCCCCCGGGAGGAGAATTCCTCCCGAGGACGACTCATCAAGGATAAAGACATGAACTGGGAAGAAGCACTGGCACGATGCTCAGAGGCATGCGGTTCCTTCTACCTGTATTCGGAAAGCGGGCTCTCGCGTTCGGCCGAAGCCCTGAAACGCGCATTCCCAGACGCCGGGCTACTTTATTCCGTGAAATGCAACCCGCATCCGCTCGTGCTGCGCGCGATCGCCCGGCTCGGGCTCGGGGCCGACGCCGCGAGCGCCGAGGAAGTGCGGCGGGCGCTTCTGGCCGGGATCAGCCCGGACCAAATCTACTACTCAGCCCCCGGAAAGACCCGGGAAGACATCGCGGCCACGCTCGGACGATGCACGATCGCGGCGGACAGCCTCTCGGAAGTGGACCGGATCCGCGAGGCAGCAAAGGGCCCTGTCGGGATCGGGCTCCGCATCAACCCGGACTTCAGCGCTGGCGGCGGAAAGGGCGGGCCCTCCAAGTTCGGGATCGACGAAGAACAGGCGCTCGACGCCGCCGCGCGCGGGTTCGCGGACGGCGTCACGGTCGCGGGACTCCACGTTCACCTGAAAAGCCAGGAGCCCGACGAAAGGAAAATCGCAGCCAGCTGGGAGCGCACGCTTGCCATGGCGGCGCGGTTCTTCCAAGCCCTCGGGGGACTTCGGTTCGTCAACCTTGGCTCGGGCCTTCCTCTACCCGCAACCGGCGGAATGCCGGCCGGCATCGGCTTCCTTTCAGACGCCTTCCGGAAACTTTCGGAACGGTTCCACACGGCCTGCCCCGGAACCCGGATCCTCCTCGAATCAGGCCGGCTTCTTGCCGGAGGAAGCGGCGTCTACGCGACAAAGGTCGTTGACCGCAAGGTGTCCCGCGGGAAAACCTTCATCATCCTTGATTCGACCGTTTATCTGAATCTGCTAAATCTACCACCCGCACAGATTCGAAATTTATTTGTTCTGAGGCCGGTCTCGCAGGCGAGGTTC
>CADBTW010000019.1 GCA_902797695.1 uncultured Sutterellaceae bacterium | reverse complement strand
CGGCTTACACAAAACAAGAAAACGGTTCGTAAAAAACGTTTGATGGCTGTCGTTCAAACACGGATTCCTGCATCAGATCCGTTTTTCGCTGGTTCCCCCAGGCCTACCGGCTGCGGGCCCGGGTCTTCATGAGGCGCTGCCGGTCCCGCTCCCACTCGCGCTTCGACTCGTCCGCGCGCTTCTCGAACTCGCGCTTCCCCTTCGCGAGCGCGAGCGTCACCTTGACGCGGCCGCGCGTGAAGTGGAGGTCGAGCGGGATGAGGGCGTAGCCCTGGCGCTCGACCCGGCCGATCAGGCGCATGATCTCGTGCCGGTGCATGAGGACCTTCCTCGTGCGGGTCGGGTTCGCCTTCTCGTGGGTCGAGATCTCGTCAGTCGGGTTCATGTGGGCATTGCAGAGCCAGAGCTCGCCGTCATACTCGTAGACGTGGCTGTCCCCGATCTGGACGCGGCCCGCCCTCACGCTCTTCACTTCCCAGCCTTTGAGGACGAGGCCGCACTCGAACTTCTCCTCAATCGCGTAGTTGAAGTGCGCCTTGCGGTTGACGATGCGGGGGGCCTGGGTTTCTTTTGCTTTTGCCACGGCGGATGCTTCTTAAGATGAAAAGTCTGTAAGGCTGGGAATCGATAGAATAGCGGAACATTCTAGCAACGCGGCGCCGCTCGGGCGCGGGCAGGGGGAGATGGACGAAACGGGGCTGAGGACGACGATCTGCGGGATCACTGAGGACGGGCGGGCGGTCGAGCGGGAGCTCGAGCCCGAACCGCTTGAAGCGGCCCCGGACTACGCGAGGCGAGCCGCGCGGGAGTTCGGCCTCCGGTATCCGGAAGGCGCCCTCCTCACGAACTGGGGAAAGCGGATCCAGGGGAGCCGCTTGGTAAAGCCCGGCGACCGGATCGAGATCACGCTTCCCCTCCTCCTCGACCCGAACGAAGCGCGGCGTCTCCGCGAGAAGCGCCGGAACGCGCCCCGGACGCACCAGGGGCGGCATGGCGGGATCCACAGGCTCTGAGGAAAATCCCGTTCCAGGAAAAGAAAAGCTTCCGCGAAAGCGCCTGACTCTCCGGAAGCATAGGTTTTCAGTATCGCCGGTATGCCGGCATCTCCGCATCCGGACTTTCACTCTTGCGCGGAACCCGGAACGGAAGGATCATTTGGGTACAGCCAGAGTGAAGGCCGAACCGCTTAGGGTTCCTGAAGACCTTCCCGGCGCAAGGACCGGAGATGGGTACGTCCCATGAACACCACCGGTCCTTTTCTTTTGCCCGCAATTTCCGCGGCTCTTTCCAGGATTCCGCCTTCGTCTGTTCCCCGGTTCGTCCGGTCCTTCGGGACCGGGTCGCGCTGCAGAGGGGCTCATCCCCCCGGCACTTTCCTTCGCGGCCGCAGCTTTTAAAAAGCTTCCGCGAAGGCGCCTTGCTCTCCGGAAAAGCATAGATTTTTAGTATCGCCGGTATGCCGGCTTTTCCGCATCCGGACTTTCACCCTTGCGCGGAACCTGGAACGGAAGGATCATTTGGGTACAGCTAGAGCGAAGGCAGAACCGCTTAGGGTTCCTGAAGGCCTTCCCGGCGCAAGGACCGGAGATGGGTACGTCCCATGAACACCACCGGTCCTTTTCTTTTGCCCGGATTCTTTCCTTTCCGGCAAGTCCGCTCCCGTTCGTTCGATTTTCCTTCCAAAGGCCTGCCGGACGAGGATTCTCCTTCGGAAGCGGCCCGGGGGGATTCCCGGTTTCCCCCTCGCGTCAGAGGCTCTCGACCGGCGTGAAGCTCCCGTCATCCCCCACGCTGAAGACGTAGTGTTTCTTGAGGTAAATGATGTCCTTCCGGTAGACCGACTGGAGCTCGGCAAGGATCGCGGCCCGGGCGACCACCTGCGCCCCGGCCTTCACCGCGAGCGATTCGATCGCCCCGATCGACTCGCCCGTCGCGATCACGTCGTCTATGAGGGCGACGCGCTTCCCCCGGATCCGCGCCGCGTCCGCGCCGTCAAGCCAGAGCGTCTGCTCCTTCTGCGTCGTGATCGAGTTCACGGTATGGGAGATCGGGTCCACCATGTAGGGCTTCCGGCTCTTCCGCGCGACGACGAACCACGGGTGCCCCATGATCCGCGCCATCTCGTAGCAGAGGATGATGCCCTTCGCTTCCGCGGTCATCAGGTAGTCGACCCCTTCCGGCAGCCGCTTCACGAGTTCCGGGGCCGCGGCCCGCACGAGCTCGACATCCGAAATGCAGACGAAGCTCGCGAGCCCGACCGTCGGCGACACCCGCACGTAGGGGAGCTTCCGCTTCACGCCGAGGAGCTCGAAGTCGAAGTACTTCTGTTCCGCCATTCCTTCCCCTCCCCTAGATCGTCGGCCCCTTGGTCCAGATGTTCATCGAGTTCGTGTACCCGGTCACTTCGGCCGCGGTCTCGTCCCCGGACGCCGTCCGGATGAGCGCGTCGAAGATCCGCGCCCCTGCTTCTTCCGGGGTTTCCTCCCCCGCCATGATCCCGCCCGCGTAGCAGTCCATGTGGCGGCGCATCGCGCGCCACGTGCGGCTGTTCCCCGTCACCTTCAGCACCGGGACGAAGGGGAAGCCCTGCGGGGCGCCGCGCCCGGTCGTGAAGAGAACCGCGTTGCAGCCCGCGGCCGCGAGCCCCGTGAGCATCTCGGGCTCGCGCCCGGGGGAATCCATGAAGGAAAGGCCCGGGACGACCGGCGGCTCCCCGTACGGAACCACGGCCCGGAAGACGGCGTGCCCCGACTTCGCGAGCGCCCCGAGCGACTTCTCCTCGATCGTCGTGAGCCCGCCCGCGATGTTCCCGCGGGTCGGCTGCCCGCCCCGCATGTCGACCCCCATCGCGCGGGCACGGTCTTCCATCCGCCGC
This sequence comes from uncultured Sutterellaceae bacterium, assembly GCA_902797695.1. Taxonomy (GTDB): domain Bacteria; phylum Pseudomonadota; class Gammaproteobacteria; order Burkholderiales; family Burkholderiaceae_F; genus Mesosutterella. The sequence continues at coordinate 1,570 of CADBTW010000019.1, read as the reverse complement.
ACGGCGTCCCGGATCGCGCGGCCGATTTCGGGGATCGCGGCGCGGCGGCTGGCGATATGCTCCGCCCCCATGAATTCGGTGGTCTCGCCGATCACGATCCCGGCCCCGAGCGCTTCAAGCCGGTCGACAACGGCGCCGGCCGCCGGGTTCGCGGATAGCCCCTGCGTCGTGTCGGAGCTCCCGCACTTGAGCCCCAGCCGCAGTTTCGAGACCGGCACCGGCACTCGGTCAGCCTTTATCGCGTCCGCGAACTCCCGGACCGCGGAGTCGAGCTTCTTCTCCGCTTCTTCCTCGCTCCCCTCCTTCTGGATCACGACGAGCCGGACGGGCTTCCCGGTTTCCTTCCTGATCTCCTCCGCCACCGCTTCCGAGTGGACGCTTTCGCACCCGAGCGACACGAGCACCACGGCCCCGAGGTTCGGGTTCCGGGCGAGGTTCACGAGGACCCGCTCGATCCCCTTCACGTCAGGAGAGGTCTGCGAGCAGCCGCCCTGCTGCGTGAAGACCCGCGCCATCGGGTGCCTCACGCGGGAAGCCGCGTCGTTCGCGCAGACGACGGTCGAAAGCACCCCGACATAGTTCCGGGTGCCTGCCGTGCCGTCGGGGCGGGGGTAGCCCATGAAGAAGGGCTCCTTGGCATCAGGGACGGCGGCAACCGCTCCAGGGCCCGTCACCATGACGGTGTCGACGGACGAAAGCGGCGAAGCGGTGCCAGAGTCAACGTCGCCCCGGCCGCGGTCGCTCGCGAGGTTCTGCACGTGCACCCAGGCGCCTGCGGGGATATCAGCTGTCGCGCGCCCGATCGATTCGCCATACTTCACGACCTCTTCGCCCTTCGCGATTCTCCGGAGCGCGACCTTGTGCCCGAAGGGAATGGGGTCGAGCGCCGTGACCGCGTCGGCCGGGCCCGCCCCCGTCACGCGCACCGCGTCGCCAGCCCTGGCATCCTCAAGGAGCGTCGCGACCGAGTCTTCCTCCCGGATCCGAATCGCCTTCACGTCCATCTTGCTTCCCCCTTTCGAAACTTCCTTCCTGAATTTTCCGAGTGTAGGAAGGGTGGAACGAAAAGAGAAGGCGGGAATCCTCCTATCCGGAAGCGGAGGATGCAGGCGGGTTTTCTCCCGCGGGCGGAGCCCCTGGTCGCACGAAAAACCTCCCGAAAGGGAGTCCCTCCGGGAGGCTTTCAGGAAAAGGAACGGCGGGCGACTACTTTTCGCTCGCGTTCACCGCGTCGATCGTCGCGCGGACCGCGGCGAGGTCCGGGTTGTCATCCGGGAGCCCGAGGAGGCTCCGGCCCTTGCGGTCAAATTCCTCGACCGTGGAGTCGAGCGGAATCACGCCGTAGACCGGGAGGCTGAAGACGTGCTTCATCTCCTCCACCGCTTCGGGGTTCTCGGGCAGCCGGTTCAGGACCACCCCCATCCGCTCACAGGCCGGGACATAGCCCTCAGCCACGAGCCGCTCAATCGTCTTCACGGTCTGTTGCCCGCGGAACGACGTGTCGGTGATGAGGAGGAGCGTGTTCACGTGGTCCGTCACCTGGCGGTTGATCTGCTCGATCCCCGCCTCG
>CADBTW010000018.1 GCA_902797695.1 uncultured Sutterellaceae bacterium | reverse complement strand
CCCCTTCGCGATGCATGGCAAAACCACGTTCGCGAAGGACTTCAAGTTGCTCAGGGCTATATCGGCGGGCGTCTGTTGCTTTCATTCTTAAATTATATCATTTTGTTAACTATTTTGCAATCTGGTTAATAGGCCGCTCTCCCGTCCGGACTCCCGCCCGGGGGCGGTGTGAAAGCTGGGGAAACTAGGGGCTCGGGACCGGGAAGCGTTCTTTTCTTCCGCTCGGGTAAAATTCCCCTTTTCCCGCCGCTCAAGGCAGCGCCCCTCGTTCGAGGGGCCCCGTCGCGGCGCGAAGCCGTCCTTCCCTATTGGGGCGGCGGATGACGAACAGGATAGAGGGGCTTAGGAAAGCCGATGGCACGCATTCCCGTTGGAACCACCTGGTGGGGCAAGAAGTGGCTCGATTCGCTCACTGGCCTTGACTGGGAGAACCGCCTGCCCCGCGGACGGAGCTACTTCAACGCTGGCCGCGTCCGTTCGGTCGAGTTCGACCCGGAAGAGCGCGTTTTCAGCGCGAGGGTCCAGGGGTCGCGCGTCCGCCCCTACCTGGTGCAGCTCGGGTTCGAGCCGCTGGACTCCAGGTCTTCCGCCCGCTTTGTGGACGAGATCGCGAAGGATCCCGAGATGATCTCGGCGATCGTCGACGAGCATCTCGACCCGAAGCTCGCGGAACTCGCTGAAAAGTGCGGGCTCGAGCTTTTCCCGCGCTCCTGGCGCGAGTTCTCGATGCACTGCACGTGCCCGGACTTCGCCGTTCCCTGCAAGCACATCGCGGCGGTCTATTACGAGATCGTCCGCGCGATCGACGGCGACCCCCTCAAGGTGTTCCTTTTCCGTGGCCTCGACCTGAAGGCGGAGCTGAAGAAGCGGGGCGTGAACCTCGACAACGCGGGGACGATCGCTCTTCCGACCCCCGGGTCGCTGCTCGCCTGGGAAGCGAACCCGGAGGAAAAGCCCGAACCCGTCGCCCCGGGCCAGGAACCGGCCGCCGCGTTCTCAGGCGTTTCGCTCTATCAGGTGACGCCCCTCTCGGACTCCCTCCTCAAGCTCCTCCCCGAGGAGACAGAGCTTTTCCCGGGCGGCCGGAACTGGCTTCGCAAGGTCTGGAACCGGATCGCGAAGAAGGCGGGGGGCGTCCTCTCCGACCGCGGCTCCAGGACCGGAGCGTGGACGAAGATCGACCGGGGGCCGCTCGGTTCCTACGGGCCTGTCATCCCGCGGGTCGGGCTTTTCAACGATGTCTTCGACTTCGTGCGGCCGACGCAGGAAGGCCGGGCGCCGCAGCCGCTCTGCGAGAAGCGCGCGTCGGGGTGGCTCTTCGACGCGCTCCTCGAGCTCGGGAGCGAGGAGGCGCGCGACCATTCGGCGGGGCTCGCCGCATGGTACGAGATCGTCACGTCCGCCCTCGTCCTCATGAAGAACGGCGCCGTGGTGCCGGTCCTGATGCAGCACGGCGCGGCAGCCGGCTCGAAGGCCGCCTGCACGATCGTCTGGGAGCCCGCGCTCGCCTCGCGCTCCGTGCGGCGAGTGGTGCTTGAGGGGGCGGCGGCGCTCGAGTCGCTCGGACTCCGGCTCCTTGATCCTCCGGAAGGGATGAAGGCTACGCCGGAAGGCCGCTACCTCGTCCTCCTCTCGACGGCGATCACGGCGTTCGCGGACCACCTGCAGGCGGTCGACGCGCTTAGCCGCGAGAAGCTCGTGACGGGGCTCTTCGGGGACCGCTACCGGTGCCTCGAGTGCGGCGCGTGCGATTCCGAGATCCATTCCCTCAGCCGCTACCTGAGACCGGTTTCCTTCTATCAGCTCCCGACAAAGTGGACCCCGGTCGTCGCGGTGCGGAGCCGCGGAAGGGACGAGATCACGCTTAACCTCGGAATCGTTCCCGAGAAGCGCGAGAAGGGGGCCCGTCCGGTGCTCCTTCGGCGGCTCCTCTCAGACCCGGAGTACGAAAAGGACCGCTACGCCGTTATCGCGGGCTTCAAGATGCTCGCCGCGGCCTGCCCCGAGCTCGAAGCCGTGCTCGGTTCCGGCGGGAAGCCCGCCGGGATCGATTCCCTCGGGCTCAAGTCCTTCCTCTTTGAAGCCCGGCCCGCGCTCGAACTCCTCGGGGCCGAGGTGATGCTCCCGAAGAAGCTCCGCAGGATCTTCCGCCCGAAGCTCGCGGCGTCGATTTCCGGCACTTCGAAGAGCTCCGCGAGCCGCTTCCTCACGAAGGAGATGCTTTCCGAGTTCAAGTGGAGCGTCATGGTCGGGGACCGGGAGCTCACTGAATCCGAGGTGAGGCAGCTCTTCAGCCACAAGGGCGAGGTGCTGCAGCTTGAGGACGAGTACGTGTGGCTCGATCCCGCCGAGATCGAGGCGATGGAGAAGCGCCTCAGCGCGAAGCGGAAGCCCGGCTACCTCGAGCGGCTTCGCGGTGCGCTCACGGACGAGATCGAAGGCGCCACGGTCCGCGTCTCGGGCGACATCCTCGAGCGGCTCCGGGAAATCAGCCGCGAAAGCGCGGCTCCGGTTCCCTCTGACCTCCGGGCGACCCTCAGGCCCTACCAGGAGCGGGGCTACTCGTGGCTTCTCAAGAACTACCGGCTCGGTCTCGGCTCCCTCATCGCGGACGACATGGGGCTCGGGAAGACGATCCAGGTGATCGCGGCGCTTGACGAGATCAAGCGCGAGGGGGACCTCGCGAAGGGGAAGGTGCTCGCCGCGGTTCCGGCGACGCTCCTCACGAACTGGGTGAGGGAGATCAGGAAGTTCGCGCCGTCCCTCACGGTCGCGATTTACCACGGGCCTGAGCGGCGGCTCGAGCCGGGAGAAGGGCGTCCGGACATTCTCCTCACGACCTACGGGACGCTCCGGCGCGACATCGAGCTCCTTTCGCGCGAAAAGTGGCGCGTCTTCGTGATGGACGAAGCGCAGGCCGTGAAGAATTCGGACACGGGGACCTACGCCGCCGCCGCTTCCTTCCCCGCCGACCGCGTGATCGCGATGACGGGAACTCCGGTCGAGAACCGCCTGATGGAGTACTGGTCGATTTTCTCCATCGTGCAGCCGGGACTCCTCGGGACCGCGGCGGACTTCCGCGCGAACTTCGCGCTCCCGATCGAGAACGAGCACGACCCGAAGGCGGCGGACGCGTTCCGGAAGCTCGTCTCCCCCTTCATGCTCCGGCGCCTGAAGACCGACCGTTCGATCATCGGGGACCTTCCGGACTGCATCGTGCAGGACGTGATGACGACGCTCCTCCCCGCCCAGGTCGAGCTCTACAAGGAGTCGCTCGCCCGGAACCTCTCGGCGATCGAAGGGGCTGAAGGGGATAGGAAGGACGGCAAGATCCGCCGCCGGGCGCTCGTCCTGAAGCTCATCACGGAACTTAAGCAGATCTGCAACTCGCCTTCACAGTTCAACAAGACCTGGACTGAAACGCCTGACAGCGCGAAGGCGGAGACTCTCTTCGAACTTCTCGGCGAATGCCGCGAGAACGGCCGCAAGGCGCTCGTCTTCACGCAGTACCGCGAAATGGGCGAGCGGCTCCAGGCGTGGATCGCGTCGAGAACCGGCCGCAAGCCCGAGTTCCTGCATGGAGGGGTCTCTGTCGCCCGCCGCGCCCAGATGGTGGACGATTTCCAGACGAATCCCGACACCCGCGTCCTCATCGTGTCCCTCAAGGCGGGCGGTACCGGCCTCAACCTCACGGCGGCCTCGGTCGTGATCCACTACGACCTCTGGTGGAACCCCGCGGTGGAGAGCCAGGCGAGCGACCGCGCGTGGCGCATCGGCCAGCAGCGCGACGTCGTCGTCTACCGGTTCGTGACCGAGGGGACGTTTGAGGAGCGGATAAACGAGATGCTCACCGAGAAGCGCAGGATAACGGACCTCGCGGTCTCGTCCGGCGAGCACTGGGTCGGCGACCTCACGGCTTCCGAGCTCCGCGACCTCTTCAGGCTTTCATGAGAGAAAGGCCCTGCCTTCTGGAACAGGCGCTGAAGGGCGAAAAAAAAGCGGTCCGACCCTGATGGGCGGACCGCTGGTCCCTTGCCCCCGGAGGCTTGTGCGTTCCGAGGGGGCGCGGGAGAAGGCTACTTCTTCGCCTTCGGCTTGCAGGCCTTGCGGCACTTCTTCTTCGGCTGGTTCACGGCAGCCTTGAAGGCCGCGCCCGGAACGAACTTCGGAACATTGGTCGCGGCGATCTTGATCGCGGCGCCGGTGCTCGGGTTGCGGCCCGTGCGGGCAGGGCGGTTCTGCAGCTTGAAGGTGCCGAAGCCGACGAGCGTGAGCTTGTCGTCAGCCTTGACCGTGTCGACAACAGCTTCGAGAACGGTCTTCAGGATGCTGGCGGCCTTGGCCTTCGGAAGTTCTTCCTTTTCAGCAATGCGATCAACGAGCTCTTGACGGTTCATGAGCGGTTCTCCTTTAGCCGGTGGAGCGGGTTCCGGGGAAACGGCTTTAAGCCCCCGCGGCGGTCCGGTCCGGCTTGACTGATGGACAAAACAAGATTTCTTGAATCCCTGACCGCTTCAGCTAGGGGAATCGGAATCCCGCAAGAAAGGCGGCCGCATCAGCGCCTGCGGCGCTTCGTTCGATGCTATCGGCTATGTTAGCTTAAAAAATCGCGCAGGGCGTTAAGGAAAACCGCAAAACCCTAGGAAAACCGGGGGTTTCTGCAAAAAATGTGATTTGGGGATGCCTAGGATCAAAGGTCTTCGGGCATTTCCCGGTGGGGAATCCCCGAAGACCGCGGCGCCGGGGATCCGGCCCTAGCCTGAATTTTTCATGAGACCCCTTGGTTGGAAGCTCCAAGGGGTTTCTGATTTTAAGCAATAAAAAGAGGCTTTAAGCTCT
>CADBTW010000017.1 GCA_902797695.1 uncultured Sutterellaceae bacterium | reverse complement strand
CGGCATAGACACCGGGGAGGAGATCCTCAGGCCGACTGAGGGACTGATGCAGGGAGGCCCCCTCTCTCCGCTCCTCGCCAACATCTATTTGGATGAACTGGACAAGGAACTCGAGAAAAGAGGGCACTGCTTTGTACGATACGCGGACGATCTGATCATCCTGTGCAGGAGCAGGCGAGCAGCAGAGCGCACGCTGGAAGGCGTCACGAAGTTTGTCGAAGGGCACATGAAGCTCAAGGTAAACCGGGACAAATCCGGCGTCGCACACCTGACGCAGGGCGTGAAGTTTCTGGGATACGGCTTCTATCGGAGCCGAAAACTGGAAAGATACATCCCGACAGTCCATGCGAAATCCAAGAGGAGGCTCGCAGACTCGCTGAGGCTGATCCTTGCGAGGAATTGCAAGGGAAGCCTTGAAGAGATCAAGGAGTCACTCAGGACAAAGCTCACGGGCTGGGCCGCCTACTTCAGGTGGGCGCACTTCCAAAGCTGGGCACAGAGGCTGGACGAATGGATCCGGAGACGGATCCGTCAGCTTCTGTGGCGGTCTTGGAAGAAAGTGCGCACACGATACAGGGCACTGAGAAGACTGGGATGCGAACATTGTGCGGCACTGATGTGGGCCAACACCCGCAAAGGGAGCTGGCGAGTAGCAAATTCCCTGATCTTGGCGGCCACGCTGAAGAATGATTTTCTGAAAGCCCACGGCTGGGTTTGGCTCGGTCTTGTAGCCAAGCCGGTGGAATGGAAGAAGTAGATTCATTGGGAACCGCCGTAAAACCCTGCTGACAGCAGGGCCTACGAGACCCGTACGGGCGGTGGTGTGAGAGGACGGCGGAGCAGAGCTCCGCCTCCTACTCGATTGGAATCGCCTTTCCGACTGTTTCGTTGGCGTCGCTGAGTTTCGGATTCACGCGCGCGAACGCTCCGGGCGGCACGTCGATCGAGGAAACGGCTGGGAGCGCTGGAGTGGGATCCTTGTCCACTTTTCAAAATTCCTTTTCAGAATCCGGCTTCGGGGGGAGGCGGCGGAACGTCCGGACGATCCATCCCAACTGACGGAAGCGAGGAACGTTTGTTAGGTGAATAGCAGAATACAGCCAGAATATTGGAATGGATATCAATAAATTGCCGATATTTATCCGAATATCACATTATCAGGCCGTTTTCCGGAAAGTGTTTCAGCCGTGCGGTTCTCCAGTCCGCCGAGGAAAGGAAAACAATTCTTTTGCATCAGAAACACTTTTGTTGCAATTGCCAAAGGAAGTTTTCAGGGAAGCCCGGTAAAGTTTTCCTCAAGCAAGAGGGCGGCAGTTCCCTTCCCGCGAAGGACGCCCTCCGGCAATTTGGCATGATCTCTCCTTTGAATGTTTCTGCTTAATGCCCGGCGCTTCCAGACAGAAGTCGCCGGGTTTTTTTTGATGCATATCTTCTGAAGGGGGACGGCCGGCAGGGCAAGGGACGGATGTCAGGCTTCAATTGAGGTTTTCTCTGGGAACGTCCCCTCGCAGGAAGGAAATTCCTTCTTCGCGGGAAGAAAAATGAAACCGCGGTCCGGGAACGGGACCGCGGTTTCAGAAGCGGGTAAGGGAAGGAGGAGGGGCAATTCTGCCTCCTCTGCCTTCCCTGAACCAGCAGGAATTACGCTTTGTATTCGCCGAAGGTTTCAGCCGTCGCGATGTTCCGGCGGATGCTTTCGCAACAGCTTCGGAAGGTCGCCATTTCGTCCGGCGTGAGCGGAAGTTCGAGGATCCGCTCGATCCCGTCCTTCCCGAGGACGCAGGGGACGCCGGCAAAGACGTTCCTTTCGCCATATTCACCGTCAAGCGGTGCGCTCGCCGGCATGATGGTCTTCTCGTCGTTCAGCACGACCTTCACCATGCGTGCGGCGGTCGACGCGATGCCGTGCTCCGTGCAGTGCTTCGACTTCGCGACGGTCCAGGCGTCCCCGAGGATCGCCTTCCCGATCGACTCGTGGTCGTAGCGGAGCTTCGGGTTCTCTCGCGCGAACGCTTCAAGCGGTATGCCGTTGAATGAAACAATGGAAAGCGGCGCGAAGATCGCGGCGCCGTGCTCTCCCATCATGTAGGCCGTGATCGAGCGCTCGTCGACTCCGGAGTCCGCGGAGAGCCTGTAGAGGAGGCGCGCCGTGTCGAGCCCGGTGCCGGTCCCGAAGACTCGGCCGCGCGGGAGCCCGAGGATTTCCGCGAGCTTATGCGCGATCACGTCGCAGGGGTTCGTGATGCTGATGAGGATTCCCCTGAAGCCGCAGGCCTTGAGGCTCGCGCCGACCTTCCGTGCGGCGTCGATCGTGTAGGGGAGCTCGCCAAGGCGGTTCCCGCCCTTCGACATCGTGATCGCCATGTTCCCGAAGCTCGTGACGACAACCGAAGCGTCCGCGAGGTCCTCGTAAGTCCCCGCCCGGACCTTCACGCGGTTCGGCATGTAGGCCATGCCGGCATTGAAGTCCATCGCTTCGCACCGGCACTTTGCGTCGACGAGGTCGATGAGGACGATTTCGTCCGCGATCCCCTGGTTCACGAGGGTGAGCATCACGTGCCTTCCGACGTTCCCGATGCCGATGATGCCGACTTTTTTGACTGTCATGTTTTCAGATCTTCCGAAGGGCGGTGTCCGGCGGGCGGGGAGCAGGTGCCGGGCCCGGATTGCGGTTCCCCGCGAACGGCGGGCGTCTCGCACGGGGGCGGGGCGCTCTTCGCGGGAGGAGAAAAGACTCCGCATCCCGGAAACCGGGCCGCGGAGTCTCAAGCGGGAGGATGAAGGAGGAGAGGGGCGTTCCTGATGCCCCGGCTCTTCCCTGATTCCCTAGGGGCTTACGCCTTGTATTCGCCGAAGGTTTCCGCCTTCGCGATGTTCTGGCGGATGCTTTCGCAGCAGTCGTGGAAGACGGCCTTTTCGTCCGGGGTGAGCGGGAGCTCGAGGATCCGCTCGATCCCGTCCTTCCCGAGGAGGCAGGGGACGCCGGCGAAGACGGCCTTTTCACCATACTCGCCGTCAAGCGGCGCGCTCGCCGGCATGATGGTCTTCTCGTCGTTCAGCACGACCTTCGCCATGCGGGCCGCAGTGGCGGCGATCCCGTGTTCGGTGCAGTGCTTCACGTCGCAGACCGCCCACGCGTCGTCGAAGATCGCCTTGCTGATCGCCTTCTGGCTGTAGCGGAGCTTCGGGTTGTCCTTCGCGAGCTCTGCGAGCGGGACGCCGTGGAAGGAGACGACGGAGAGCGGCGCGAAGACCGCGACGCCGTGCTCGCCGAGCATGTAGGCCGTGATCGAGCGTTGGTCGACGCCGGAGTCAGCGGAAAGCCTGTAGAGGAGACGCGCCGTGTCGAGCCCGGTGCCGGTGCCGAAGACGCGGCCGCGCGGGAGCCCGAGGATTTCAGCGAGCTTATGCGAGATCACGTCGCAGGGGTTCGTGATGTCGATCAGGACACCGTGGAAACCACAGGCCTTGAGTTTCGCGCCCACCTTGCGCGCGGCGTCGATCGTGAAGGGCATCTCGCCGTTCCGGTCGTTACCGACCGACGTGAGCTCGATTTTCCCGAAGCTCGTCACGATGAGGGAAGCGTCCGCGAGGTCCTCGTAGGTCCCCGCGTAGACCTTCACGCGGTTCGGCATGTAGGCCATGCCGGCGTTGATGTCGGTTGCTTCGCAGCGGCTCTTCTCGTCCTTCAGGTCGACGAGGACGATTTCGTCCGGGATTCCCTGGTTCACGAGGTCGAGCATCACGTGCCGGCCGACGTTTCCGATGCCGATGATGCCAACTTTTTTGATCGTCATTTGTTGTTCGCTCCTCGATAAGCCGCTCTAAGGTCCGGCGGCTGCGATTCGAACTGAAGTTCCGGGCACGGCCTTGCGGCAGAAGTCGTCGTCGGGGTTCCCTGGGTCCTGATCGGTATGCCGGCCTTTGGGTTCAGTGAAGGAGGGCAGTACGTCAAAACATAGTCCGATTAGTCATGTTACTGCTTTTCAGAGAGTTTTTTCTTAGCCCGGTTGTATTAGCGAAAAGTCCCTAGGGCTCGCCTGCTCAAAGGCGTCGGATTCTTCCAGGTGAGGGAGTGAGCGGCATGAAGAGAGTTCAGATACCCGTTTTATCCCGGTTCTTCCACGATGAATGGAACCTCTTATCAGAGTGTGGAATCGCCTTTGGCGGCACTTGGGCTCGAAATCGGAGCTTCCACTTCCCAGGAAACTGGCCGCTCGACCATCCAGCCGTCGATGGTCCGTTTTTCAGAGGAAAAATTGACGCCGACCTTGACGATGTTCCTGCCGAGAAGGGCGAATCGGCCGGCATAGCCTTTTTCCTCGATCTGCGCCATGGCCTCTTCGACGCTCCCGTCCAGCTTCACTTCGATCACGTAGACATTCTTTGCCGTATAGATCACGACATCCACCCGGCCCCTGGCAGTACGGACCTCGAGGTCTGCGAATTTGCCAAGCAGCTTGAAAATCACGTAAAGAACGGTCTGGTAATGACCTTCCGTGTTCGTGCCTCGCGCGTACGGAATGGTTTCGAGAAACTCCTGGATGCAGCGCAAGGCGCCGTCCATGTCGTCAGCCGCGATGCGACCCCAGATGTTCGCTGCTGCGGTTGGGGCCTCTTCAGACCCCTCCGCGTTGAGGTAAAACGGGACGAGCGCGTCCCAGAAGCCGACGCTCACTTCACGATTGGGAAGATCGAGGAAGTAAAGGTCCTTCTCCGCGTCGTACTCCTTGATTGTCAGATAGCCGCTTTGAAAGAGGAAGGGAGTCGGGCTCGTGGCTTCCTGGGTCGGCGCGTTGAACCGCGATGACGCGAGCCACTTCCCGACAAGCCTGTCCGCGGGGACGGAGAACCTGCGAAGCATCTTGGTCAGGGCAGTCGGTGTGCCGGTGCTGAACCAGTAGGCGTTTATGGCCCGGTCGTCTAGGGCGCTGAGCAGACTGAAGGGGTTGTAGAGACCATCTGAGTTTTGGCAGAAATGGTAGCCGTCGTAGTTTGACCGCAGGCGGGCAAGAGTTTCCTCAACGCTGATTCCGTTCGACTCGGCAAAAGTCTGAACTCCTTCACCCAGCTGTTCGCGGAGTTCCTTGTCCGTGATGCCGCAGATATCGTGGTAGTCGGGATTCATGCCGATGATCTTCAGGTTGTTCAGCTCCGAAAAAATGCTGACCTGTGAGAACTTGGTGATTCCGGTAATGAAAACAAAGCGCAGGAGCCTGTCGCAGGACTTGAGCGGGGAATAGAAATTCCGAAGTACGTCCTGCATCGCGCTGAAGGCCTGCGAATCCACGACGTCAAGAAGCGGCGAGTCGTATTCGTCGATCAGAACGACAACCTGCCGGCCTGTTTTCTCGAAGGCTCTCCTGATGATTCCCGTGAGCCGCTGGTTGAGCTCTGTTTCAGCTTCCCGGACGCCGTAGACCTGCTCGTAGTCGAGCAGCATCAGGCTGATTTCGTTCCTGAGCTGCTCCGCACTGCCGTAATGCGCCCGTCCCAGGTCGAAGCGAAGAACCGGATACTGCGCCCAGTCCTTTTCGAGTTTCGAAAGCTCAAGCCCACGGAAGAGTTCCCTTTCGCCGCGGAAGTAGCTTTCAAATGTTGAAACCAGGAGCGATTTCCCGAAACGCCGGGGACGGTTGAGAAAGACATACTTTGAGTGGCGAGCGAGTTCGTGCACGAGGCGGGTCTTGTCGACGTAGACCATGCCTTTCGTGATGATTTCTGAAAATTCCTGAACGCCGATCGGATAGATAAGCCTCTTCATCCCGGATCCTCGCAGCAGCAGTGCCATACAGTGCAGTCTAAGCGTGAATGCCGCTGTTCCGTTCGGTTGTTTCCTGCGATCCTGATAAGGGAGACCGCCGGCATCCTGCCGGCGAGGGTCATCGGCGATTTTGCAGACGCATCAGCTACCTGTCATAGGCTGATGGGACCAGATATTCTTGGGGCCAACCTTGTTATGGGCAAGAATTGATAATTAAAGAATTAGTTCAAAAAAATTTGACAACTATATGTTTATAAAAAAATTTTATTTTAATTTAAATTATCAGACTGAAGATTTTCCTTCTGCATAAGGCAATTCCTGAACAGGAAGGAGCGAAGGGAAGAGCGGCCGACCAGATCCCGCAAAATACTGCCGTCATGAGGAAAGCTTTTTGCCTGGAGTCCTGATGGGAACCTTTCTTTCCTTCTTCCTGTCTCCAGCGGGAATGACTTGAATTTTCCAAAAATATTCAAAATAAAACGGTCATACTGCATATAAATCGACAAAATTAACCTTTTGAATAAAGCATTCCCAAATATTGGAACTATTGGTCTTTAGGAGGCCTGCCTCTTCTTCTCGGCGGCCCGTAAATGACAGGGCGAACGCGG
>CADBTW010000016.1 GCA_902797695.1 uncultured Sutterellaceae bacterium | reverse complement strand
TTTCTTCCTGTTCCATCATGATTCCGCAATGCGTGGACAGATGCTCCAATGTTATCCATTGGCCCGGAATCACGTGAGGCCTTCCGCGTTTTCGACTGGTGGCTCCGCCTGCCGTAGAGCCTTGCGCAGAAGACCGTCATCAGGGGGACCACGTCTCGAGCGAGTTCCTCCTCGAAGCTTCGGGAGGGCTTGTTTTCCAGAATCCGGACCGAAGTGCCTGTTCTGCGGCAGAGCAGCCTGATGAGCTCCGTTGCGAACCGCAGGAGCCGGTCCTCATGGACTACGGTCAGGGTATGGATCCTTTCCTTCAGGATCAGTCCGATCAGGGACCTGAGGCCGGGCTTCCGGCAGTTGAGGCCCGATCCGATGTCCGTGATCACCTCTTCGCAGCCGCTTTCCCTCGGGCGTTCCACCTGGCGGATGAGATCCCGTTTCTGGTCATGGGAAGAGACCGGGCGTATCCAATATGGCGTCTCCCCGCCCCTGAAGGCGGGGAACTGTTTTCAAGCTCAAACCTCCGGTGCCCGCCGAAGGTACGGACCGCAGCCTTGATGAGACCGGCTTTCTCCCAGCGCCGGATTGTGCTCGGGGACACTCCATATCGTTTGGCAACAAGGCCGATTGGGCATAATGTCATGATCACCTCCGCAGTGCTGTAGAAGCCTCAGGACCATTTTTCCATGACTCCATCGAACCACTGCACAGCGAATGACAAGTTTGGAAGGTTTTTCTTCGACTAGCTAAACCCTTCCTCCGCACCCGGACCACCCGAGGCAGGGAGCTTCGTCCTCGAGAAAAGGCGTTTCCTAAAGCCTCGGCTGACCGGACCGAATGAAGAGCCCTTCATGAAGGACCTGCGACCCAGGTACCTCCGGAACTCAGATGGAGCGGAAATGCCGGATAATTGGGAAGAAGCCCGGCCGGAAGGCTTTCGCTCCCCGGAGCAGTGAAAATCGGATCGCAGGACTCCGGACCTGAACGAGACCGGCAGCAGGAATCATCCAATGAGAATCCTTTCAGAGAACCGCCGCGTCTTCGATGCGGAGCGGGAAAAGCTCTTCAGCGCGTTCAGCGGGAGTGACGATCCGCGGGCACTCATCCGGAAACTTAGCGAAGCAGCTGACAGGGCCGTGCTCCGGGAGGCGGCGGGGAAATTGCCTGAAGGCGCCGCCATCGCGGCGGTCGGCGGTTACGGGCGGGCCGAAATGTTCCCCTACTCCGACCTCGACGTCCTTGTCCTTCTCCCGGAAGGAACCCCTGAGAAGTCGCTCGACGAAGTCCACCAGTTCCTTACCGGGCTCTGGGACCTCGGGCTCACGGTTGGCGGCACGTCCCGGACGATTTCCGAATGCATCGAGGCCGCTTCCGACATCACGGTCTGCACGGCACTTCTTGAAGCCCGCTTCATCGGCGGGAACCGGGCGCTCTTCGACGAGTTCGAGCGGGTGTTCCTGAAGCGGCTCGACCCGAAGACCTTCTTCCGAGACAAGATGCTCGAAATGCACCAGAGGCACGCTCGGGCCGGCGACTCGCCGTACGCGCTTGAACCGAACATCAAGGAGAACCCGGGGGGGCTCCGCGACCTGCAGGTCTTCATGTGGGTCGCGCGGGCGTCGGGCTTCGGGAAGACGATCCCGGAGTTCGCCTCGAGCGGCCTCATCACGGGCCGGGAGGCCGAGGAACTGGACCGCGCGATGCTGTTCATCCAGCGGCTTCGGGTGATTCTCCACCTTTCGGCGAAGCGGCACGAGGACCGTCTTCTCTTCGACCTGCAGGGAGAAGCAGCCCGCAGCCTCGGTTTCCAAGACAAGGACGGGTTCCTGGCGTCCGAGGCCCTGATGAAAAGCTACTACAGGAACGCGAAGTCCGTGATCCAGGTGAGCCTCATCCTCCTCAACGTCCTGCAGGAGAAGATCCAGGGGGCCCAAAGGCCCGGGATACGGCCGATCGACGCCGAATTCGGCCTGCGGGGAGAAGAACTCTGCCTCGTGAGGCGGGACGTCTTCAAGGCGCACCCCGAGTCGATTCTCCGCGCCTTCTACCTCCGTGCGACCCGGCCAGGGATCTCGCGGGAAAGCACGGACCTGCTGAGGGCGCTGTGGCACGCTGTGCGGGACCCCGGAATCCGGTTCATCCCGAGCGACGAGGGCAGGCGGATCTTCCTTGAGATCCTCAGGCTTCCCGTGGCGGTCTACAGGACGCTCCGCGACATGAACACGTGGGGGATCCTCGACCTGATCCTTCCGCCATGGTCCCGGATCGACGGCCAGATGCAGCACGACCTCTTCCACTTCTACACGGTGGACCAGCACACGATCGAGCTTGTCCGAGGGCTTCGGCACCTCGTCTATGCCGAGCACGCGCACGAATTCCCGCTGCTCTCGAAGCTGATGGCGGAGCTCCCCGACACGTGGCGCCTCATTGTCGCCGCGCTTTTCCACGACATCGGCAAGGGCCGCGGCGGGAACCACTCCCGGATAGGGGAAACGGAAGTCCGGAACTTCTGCTACACGTACGGAATCGGGCACGAGGACACGGAATTCATTGCGTTTCTCGTGCGCGAGCACCTCACGATGAGCCACATTGCGCAGCGGGAGGACATTTCCGACCCGGACATCATCCGGGGGTTCGCGGACAAGGTTGGATCGCTCGACCGGCTGAAGGCGCTCTACCTCCTCACAGTCTGCGACATACGGGCAACGGGCCCCAGGGTCTGGAACAGCTGGAAGGGGCAGCTCCTCGAGCGGCTCTACCACCTCACGGGCGCCCTTCTCGGGGGCACAGCGGCCACGCAGAGCTCGATCCTCGAGATGCGGCGGAACACCGCCCTCGACATCGCGGAAGGCTCCGGGCTGCGGCGGGAGGACGTCCTTCGTCTCTGGACCGGGTTCGACCTCGCATACTTCCTGCGGCACTCCCCCGAGGACATCGCGTGGCACGCCGCCGTGCTCAGCCGCTCCGGGGGCGAGCTTCCGATCGTACGCGCAAGGCTTTCCCCTCACCGGATGTACGAGATCCTCGTCTACGCCCCTGACGAACCCGGGCTTTTCTCCCGGATCGTCGCCGCGCTCCAGCGTTCAAGCCTTTCCGTGCTGGACGCGAGGATCCACACGACCCGTGACGGACGGGCGCTCGACACCTTCCTCGCGACAGACGCCGGGAAGCGTCCGGAGCCTGAGGAAGTGTTCGAGGCCGTGATCTCGCGGGTTACGTCTTCGCTAAAGGACAGGAAGCCTCTCCCCGCGCCTAAGCTCGGTCCGCTCTCAAGGCGCTCGAAGCACTTCCCGATCCGCCCCCAGGTTCTGATCGAGCCTGACGCTAAACACGAAACATGGCTCCTCTCGATCGCCTGCAGCGACCGAATCGGACTTCTTTACGGAATATCAAGCGTCCTGTCGCGCTATGGCGTCAACCTTGAAACCGCTAAAATCTCGACGCTAGGAGAGCGGGTAGAGGATATTTTCCAGATTTCAGGCTCCGGGCTTGCCAACCCGAACACGAGCCTTCGGATAGCCTCGGAGCTCGTTGACCTCATGACGCCTGAGTCCGAGAAAAAGGCCCCTGCGCCTGCGGCATCCCACTAGGGGAAAACAAAAGATGACCAGCACGAACCCATTAAGCGTATTTGCAAGCCACAGCCTGCGCCGCGCCCTTCCCACGATCTGCCGGGAATTCGAGAAGCGGTCGGGCGTCGAAGTGAAGATCCTCTTCGGCCATTCCGGCGCCCTCAGGACTGAAATCGAGGGAAACCTCGCGTGCGACATCTTCTGCTCCGCAGATACCGCGAACCCGAAGGCGCTCGTCACGGCTATGAAGGCATCGCGCGTGTTCCCTTACGCTTCCAACAGCCTGATCATTGTCACGAGAAACGAAAGGCGGTTCCAGAACAGCACGTGGCTTGACGTGCTCTGCGATCCATCGATCGCGATCGGCACCAGCACGCCAAAGGTTTCCTCCGAAGGCGACTGGACAAGAAGCCTGTTCCAGAACGTCGCCCGGGACTATCCAGGGGAAATCGGCGCCGGCATAATCGGACAGCACTCTGTTGCCCTCGTGGGTGGCAACCGAACGGGAGAAGATTTGGATCAGGAGACCGAAGCGGGGTTCATCCTGAAGCACGGCGTGGATGCCGCGGTCGTCTATGCGAGCGAGCGCCGGGCGGTCGAGAAGGAAGGGCTGAAGGTGTACGCGATTCCTGAAAAGACGGCTCCCCGGATCGTGTACGGGGCCTGCCATCCAAGGTCCGGAAAGAGCCCCGCAAAGCTCTGCCGCGAGTTCGAGGAATTCCTGATTTCGGCTTGCGCACGGGCCGAGCTCGCGAAGGACGGCTTCCTTCCGCCCGCGAAGCCCTAGCGGGGACCGGAGACGGCGAAAATTTCGCACACCTCGGATACGAAGAAGGGACCTCCGGCCGGGGGTCCCTTCCTGTTTTTGTGGGAAAGAGGAAAAACTACTTGTCCTTCTTCTTTCCTTTCCCCTTCTCTTTCTTCTTTCCGGCAGTGACAAGTGAAATCGTTTCAATTCCGGAAAGGCCGAAGAAGGCGTCACGATCGGGGACTGGAATGAACGTCCCATCGAGATAAGCCTTTTCACGCTTCACGCCGGCCTTCTTAGCCGCTTTCTTCCCGAGATCGGTCAGCCTGACGAGAGAAGAGCAGCCGCATGGGTCCTTTTTCGCAAACCAGACCTCGCGGCTCTCGAGGCTCTTCTCCTGAAGGCCTGTCGCGTCGTGGCTTATGAAGAGAAGCTGGGCGTCCTTCGGATTGGATTCGGGATTGGCGAAAAGGGCAAAGATCGCCCGGACGATTCCGGGGTGCAGCCCGCTGTTCAGGCCGTCGACCGCGGCGAATCCTCCGTTCCGGAGCGTTTCCTGAAGCGTCGCGTAGAGCGTCAGCATCTTCCGTATTCCCGCCGATTCGCAGGCGATCGGAAGAGAGTAGAGCTTGCCGTCAGGAGCCCGCCGCATCACAAGGAGGCGCGAGAGAACGCTTCCGGTTCCGCGCTTCAGCATGAGGGAGAAAACCCCGGAGTCCATCGCGGAGAGATACCTGGTCAGCGACTCCCGTTCTTCCTTTCGGTGAAAGAAGTCCTTCGGAAGGGTAAAGGCGTCGTCGAGAGGCATTTCGTCCGAGCAGACCCTCATGCTGCGGAAAAAGTCCTGCAGGGCCCGAAGCGCGGGGTTCGCGGTTCTGGAAGCGAGCGAAAGGACTGCCGCACCGGCCCCGGCCGCATCCTCGAGCGGCTTCGCTTCTTCTGGGGCGAGCCCCGGGAACTTCGCCCCGGTCCGGTCGCGATGGAAGACGAGCACCCAGGTTTCGCCGTCGCTGCTCGTCTCGAGCGTTTCGGAAACCGGGGCCCCTGCCCCCTGGGAAAGCTCTATCGAATAGCGCCAGAAGCCGGGAAGCCCGGGGAGCGTCAGGACCCCTTCGAACCGGGAGGGCTTCCTGCGGCTCACGGAGTCGAGGAGGAAGGGCTCGGCCAAAGCGCCCTCCTTTCCTTCTGCCTTCGCCGCACCGGCGACAACCCTGAAGGAAGCAAGGAAATTGGATTTCCCGCTCCCGTTCGTGCCAAAGAGTGCAGCAGTCTTCAGGGGATCAGCATCGGGCTTCAGCTCGCCCTTCCGCGTGAAAAGAAGAGTTGCAGGATCCCGGAAGGATTTGAAGTTCTGGATTGTCCAAGAAAGCAGTGCCATTTGAAATCACAGAAAATAGGATTGAGACGGCAAAACCGCGTCCGCTCTTCCGTTGCGATTAAAAGCGAAAACCTGTTTTTCCGATGATAGCTCACCAATGAAAAATTCCCTCGACGGCCGGCAGAAGGCCTTTTGCCCTCCGTTAAGCGGGGTGGCGGCAAGCCGAAGCCAGACCGTCCAACCCGAGTAAACTTATCGCTCCGGAGGCCTGCGAAAAAGCCTTTTTAAGGATTCTGGAAGAAGGGATTTCTACAGATGGAATCATTGGACGAACTGTTCTACCGCGAACCTTATGCCCGGGAATTCCAGGCAACGGTTACCGGCTGCACCAAGGGCCCGAAGGGCTGGGAAGTCACGCTCGACGACACGGCCTTCTACCCCGAAGGAGGCGGCCAGACCGCTGACCACGGTACGCTCGACAAGGCGAAGGTATCAGACGTGAAGCGGGTTCACGGCGTAATCGTTCACTATACGGACGCCGAACTCGCGGTCGGCTCGAAAGTCACCGGAAAAATCGACTGGGACCGGCGGTTCGACAACATGCAGAACCATTCGGGCGAGCACCTGCTCTCCGGCATCATCCACGCGAAGCTGAAGTATGACAATGTCGGCTTCCACATGGATGACAGCGTGATCACGGTTGACTTCAACGGCCCGATCACGCCGGAGCAGCTCGCCGGGTTCGAGAAGGAAGCGAATGATGCCATCGCGAAGGACGTTCCCCTCGACATCGCCTTTCCGTCCGCCGAGGAGCTCGAAAAGCTCGACTACCGAAGCAAGAAGGAACTCTCAGGCCGGGTTCGCATCGTCACGATCCCAGGATACGACAGCTGCGCCTGCTGCGGCACGCACGTCGCCCGCACCGGGGAGATCGGGATCCTGAAATGCCTTTCCCTCGCGAAGCACCGCGGCGGCGTCCGCATAGAATTCGTCTGCGGCCGCAGGGCATGGCTCGACTACTCGAAGAAAGTCGAGGAAGCCCACGCCGTTTCCATGCTTCTCTCCGCAAAGCCGAACGAAATCAGCGGCGCGGTGCAGAAGGTGCTCGATGAGGTCGCGGCGCGCGACCAGAAGATCGCGCAGATCAACGAGCGTTATTTCAGGCTGAAGGCATCCACGGTCCCGGCAGGCCAGAAATTCGCCCTTTTCTTCGAGGACGGCCTTTCCCAGATCGAGATCAAGAAGTTCTGCAATCTTCTCGTCGAAGAAAAGCGGGCCGGGGTCTGCGCGGTGCTTTCGCCCGCTGCATCCGGGAACGCCTGGAACTATATTGTCGCAAGCGACACGACAGACCTGAAGGCGATCGGAAAGGACCTGAACAAGGCCCTCAACGGCCGCGGAGGCGGAAACGGCAAGTTTGTCCAGGGCACCTATCAGGCGGCGCGTGAAGAAATTGAGCAAAAGCTGAAGGAAGCCTTCAGCTGAAAATAAAACAAGGCCCGGCCAACCCGGAATTACGAAGGGTACCGGGCGACCCCGGGGAGCCGCGAAAGCGGCACCTGCATCAATCCCAAAAGGAGAACACAGATGGCAGCAAACAAGTACGCCGGCACGAAGACCGAGAAGAACCTGCGTGAAGCCTTCGCAGGCGAATCCCAGGCCCGGAACAAGTACACCTACTTCGCGAGCGTCGCGAAGAAGGCCGGTTACGAGCAGATTTCCGAGCTGTTCCTGAAGACCGCCCAGAACGAAATGGCCCACGCCAAGCTCTGGTTCAAGGCCCTTGGCGAACTCGGCGACACGGCTGAGAACCTGAAGTCCGCAGCCGAAGGCGAAAACTACGAGTGGACTGACATGTACGACCGTATGGCAAAGGAAGCCGACGAGGAAGGGTTCCCCGAACTCGCCGCGCAGTTCCGCGGTGTCGCCGCGATCGAGAAGCAGCATGAGGAACGCTACCGCGCCCTTCTCCACAACGTCGAAGCAAACGAAGTGTTCCAGAAGAGCGGCGTCACGATCTGGGAATGCCGCAACTGCGGCCACGTGGTGATCGGCACCTCCGCTCCGGAAGTCTGCCCGGTCTGCTTCCATCCGAAGAGCTTCTTCGAAGTTCGGAAGGAAAACTACTAACCCGACCCGCCGGAGCCCTTTTCTAAAGGCTTTGGCGGTTGAAACGGGGAACAGAAAAGCCCTGACAGTTCAAGAACTGTTCAGGGCTTTTCTCTTCAGGGGCTCTGAAAGACGTATAGCGATTCCTGCTAGTGCAGGCGCTTCTGGCTGATGCCCGAGTTCACGCCCCGCACCACGGCAGCGCCGAGCACTGACTTCGTGAAGGCACCAAGCACGAACGGCGTGACACCGAGCGCAATCCCCTTCTCAAGGCCGATCATCGCGCAGAGCCACGCTCCGCCGACGGCGAGTACGAAGAGGTTTCCCGCAAGCTGGATCGCCATGGACCGGACAAAGCTCTTCGCCGCACCCGTACGCTCCATCAGCCACCCGGTCATCATGGCCGCGAAGAAGAAGGAGAAGAGGTAGCCTCCGGTCGGCCCGAAGAAACGGGCAACGCCTCCTGCCGCGCCCGGAGCAAACACGGGAAGCCCAGCCGCGCCCTGAAGAAGCCAGAAGGCCACGGCAGCGGCCCCCATCTTCCAGCCGAAAAGCGCCCCCACCACCATGACGGCGAAAGTCTGCATCGTCATCGGAACCGGGACCATGGGAACGGTGATGTAGGATCCGGCTGTAAGAAGCAGGGAACCGAATAAAACCGCCGCAGCCTTGAAAAGCAGGGTCTGTGATTCAAGCCACTTGGCGGTTGAGGTAGAGGAGGCGGAAAGCGCCATGGTTTTGCCACTCCTTTTGGGTCTACAAGAAAAAAACGTGTTCAGTCTACTATCTCATGGAAGGCACTGACGGAAAGCGGCCGCGGCGCCCTCTCCCCTGACAACGCTAATCCAATAGGCCCCGACTACCGCTTGAAAATCGATAGGGAACTGATCAGCTCCTTGAATTCCGGCGCGTCGAGAAGCTGGTACTCCATGACGCCAAAGCCCACAAGGTCGACCTTGCCCTCAAGCCTCTGCAGAAGGTCCTTTAGGTTCCTGAGGTGGCTGAAGTCCGCGGTCGGAGTCTTCAGAGTCACCTCCTCGCGATAGATCCCCGAGCGAATGTCTGCCGAACCGAGCGAATCCATGTCGAGGTGGACCGCAAGGTGGGTGATTCCCTCCCTCTTCAGCCAGTCAAGGACGTCATTGCAGTCGTTCTCGAGGATTTCCGGCCCGGCGATATGGACCGATTCGTTCTCGATCTGAATTTTTTGGGAAGGCGGAATTTCAATCGCCCTCGTGCTCGCGAAAATGAACCGGGAAGGATCCAGCGGATTTTTCACGAGCCCGCTGATCTTGCATTCCGGGCTTCGCGTTACTGAACCGAAAATCAAAGTACGCTTCGCCCAAAACCGGGCAGGGGTAACGCTTTCGCGATGGACGTCAAGCCACAGGACCCCGAGATCCTCGTATTTCCCATGAAGGTAGTCGATCGGAGCAAGTGCCGCGGCACCGTCTGTCGCAAAACTCACGATGCGGGTCGGCTGCTTCTCCTCGAGAACCCGGGCCGCAGCATCATAAATCGCCGAAAAATCCTCTTCGGGAAGCAGGGAGGTCGCCCTTGCCGCCATGGTTTCGTTATAGTTCTTCTCGACGCTCCGGTCATCCTCACGAACTTCCACTGTCTCGGAATTAGCCCCCTGAGGCGCAATCATCGCGAGAAGCCTCGGCACCATGCCCGAACTCGGATTAGAACCATGCTGCCAGTCAGGGAAAATCAGTCGGAGGTTTTTTTCAGCCATTGCCATGACACCAATCCCAACGAAACGGTCTATTGGAGAATCATATCCAAGTTTTCCCCGCATGTTATGCAATCGGGCAAATCAAAGCGGCTCTGGTAAGTTTTCTAGCTCTTTTTGCAGGCTTAAGTTACTTCCATAGGAGAATTTGTCTTGATCCAGCTGAACATCAAGGAAGGAAAGAACGCCATCAAGGTCGTTGAGAGGCTGCTCCTATGGGGCGAAGCCTACAAGGAAAAGCATGGAAACGATCCCTTCGACAAGGAAATGAACAGCATTCTTTGCGATCTCCTCAGGAAACTCGAGGCAACGGAAGGAAGCGATGAGAGCAACAGGAAGCTGAACTAATGTTCACGAGGCCATTCACTGGCCTTTCCTCCCCCTTCCCAAAGCAGAATTCCAAATTACCATTGTCAGGTGCAAAAAACCCCCGGGAACCAAGTTCCCGGGGGTTTCTCTCATTCTGGCGGGAAGGTGCCTTACCTTATTCCCACTCGCAAAATGAAACTTAATTCTAAACGCTTTTGTTTGGGAGATTTGATATCATTTGATTTTTCCTGATACCTATTATCCTT
>CADBTW010000015.1 GCA_902797695.1 uncultured Sutterellaceae bacterium | reverse complement strand
CGCGTTCGCCCTGTCATTTACGGGCCGCCGAGAAGAAGAGGCAGGCCTCCTAAAGACCAATAGTTCCAATATTTGGGAATGCTTTAGAAAACACTCGCTCTTCTCTCCGCATCGCACTTCGTGACTGACCTCAACCTCGGGTCGCTCCCTGCGGTCCTTCCCTTCCTTGTCTCCCTCCATGGGTTCGACTACAAGTCGGTCGCCGGCCTCGTGTTCGCGTCGTGCTGCCTCTCGACCGTGGTGCAGCCTTATTTCGGATGGCTCGCCGACCGAGTGCGCCGCCACTGGTTCATGGGGGCGGGCGTGCTCATCGCGGGGCTTTCCTTTGCCCTTGTCGGCTTTCTCGAGAACTACTGGGCGATATTCCTCGCGGTTCTCGCGACCGGGTTCGGAAGCGCCGTCTTCCACCCTGAGGCGGCGAAGCTCGTGCACGCGGCTTCGGCCGGGAAACGCGCGACCGGCATGAGCCTTTTCTCGGTCGGCGGCAAGGCGGGGTTCGGAGCCGGGCCAATCCTCGCCGTGCTCCTCGTCACGCTTTTTGGCCTGAAAGGCCTTGCATTCTACGGGATCCTCGCGCTCGTTTTCGGAAGCCTGCTCTTTGTCTTCGCCCCGGTGCTCTCGAAAAACGCAGGGAACGCTCTTCCCCGTGCCGCTGCCGGGAAGCAGTCTGCGGCCCAGTCCCGCGCGGGCCGGAACGACTGGCCCGCGTTCTCCCGCCTCACGGTCTTCATCGTCCTCAGGTCCGCCTGCGACACCGGGATCGGCGCCTTCCTTCCCCTCTACTGCATCTATTCCCTCGGCACCTCTGAAGCCACGGGCGGCTTCATGGTCTCGGCGCTCGCCGCAGCGGGAATCCTCTGCACGCTCATCGGCGGCCCGCTCGGCGACCGCTACGGCTGCGAGCGGATGATCAGGATCGGGAGCTTCCTCCTCATTCCGGCGCTCGCCGCGGCATTCCTTACGCACAGCCTTTTCCTCCTCGTCGCGATGCTGGTTCCGATCAGCTTTGCCTTCAACGTGACCTATTCTCCGTTTGTCGTCCTCGGGCAGAACTATCTCGCGAAGAGCATCGGCTTCGCGTCGGGCGTGACGCTTGGCGTCAGCTTCAGCGCGGGAGGGATCCTCGCGCCGGCGCTCGGGTGGCTTGGCGACGCTTACGGCGTCGACTTGACGATGGCGGCCCTCGTCGCCCTCGCGCTCCTCGCGCACGCCGTGACCTGGACGCTTCCGAGGGGAAGCGGAAGGCCTGAGTCCGAACCGGGTGCGGGGCGCCTCAGGACGGCCTGAAAAGGCTTCTGAAACCACAGGCCCGGCACTCCCCGGGAAGTGCCGGGCCTTGCCCTCCGGGAAGCGGGATCGCGGAGAAATCCACGCCCGCGGAAGGCGGCTCCCAGTGTCCCGGAAGCCGGCGCCGGGCAGAAGGCGTCGCCTCGCCCGGAAAGTGCCCGAAGCGGTTTCCCCAGGGATGGTCTTGTCCGACAAAAGAGCGAAAGCGCAGTCTCGTGACATTTTTCGCCCTTCGGAAGCGATTTTGGCCAGATGGGCCGCATAGAATTTTCCCAGGCAAAAGAACAGGAAGCCCCGGACGATGGGCCGCGGGTTCCGAAAAAAAACAGCAGGGAGAACCGTTCAATGTTTGGAATCGAGAACTTTGCCGCCTTTGTCGTGGCGGCCATCCTTCTCAACATGACCCCGGGTGTCGACACGGTCTACGTGCTCACCCGGACTGCGACCGAGGGGAAGAAGGTCGGCATCGCTTCGGCCATCGGAATCTCGAGCGGAATCATCTTCCACACGACGCTCGTCGCGCTGGGGCTCGCCGCGCTCCTCGCCGCAAGTCCGAAAGCCTTCTTCGCCCTCAAGCTCGCCGGTGCCGCCTACCTCGTGTTCCTCGGGATCCGGACCTTCAGGAACGCGAAGGACTCTTCGCTCCTTGGTTCGGGAAAAAGCGAAGGAAAAGGTGTCCGGAAGGCTTTTCTCCAGGGGTTCCTCACGAACGCCCTGAACCCCAAGGTCGCGCTTTTCTTCCTTGCGTTCATGCCGGCCTTCGTCTCTTCCTCGAATTCCTACGGCCCGCTTCCCTTCCTCGTGCTTGGGGCAACGTTCTTCGCCACTTCCACGGTCTGGAGTCTTGCCCTTGTCGCGGCGGGTGCCGTCGCCAAGCGTTTCCTCGAGAGGAGCGACCGGGCCCGTGTAGGCTCGATGAAGGGCGCAGGTGTCATTTACTGCCTGCTCGGCGCCGGAGTGCTTGCCGCGGGGTCCTGAAAGCAGGAAGAGCTTCGCGCCTGCGGGGCCTTCTTCCCGGGGACGAACACGCCGGCCGGGTTCGGCCGGCGTTTCGTTTGCAGGCCGGGTCTGCTGGCGGAGCCGGAATTTCCTCGGGCATTCAAGAAAATAAGTAATTTTCCCTACCTGTGAAACAATTCCGGCATCTGTCCACAGTTTTTGTGGAGAAGGTAAGGAAACGGTAAATTTTTCCCCAATAGATCAGGAGGCTTGGTTTTTTGCCTATTTTTTAGGCAACTCGTGAAACATTCGGAAACCGTGGAACACTACCTGTCGCACTTGAGATGAAGAAGAAGGCTTGTGGCCGTGCCTTCGGCCGGGTGCCGGTAGTCGGGTTTCGGCGGATTCTCGGTCGCGAGTCTTGATCCTCTCCCGTAACGCTCTGAAAAGAAATCCGTTCTCTCCCACGCGATCGTCGCGTCAGGGCACCGGACTCTGTAGGCTGAAACCGAGGATTGCGCCTTCGGATTCCCCGGAACGGAACCGCCCGTGAAGGCCGTGAGGAGGAGTTGGGCCTTGTCCTCGTCGCCCTTCCGGATCATTCCGTAGAAGCCCGCGTCGCGGTCGACCCATCGCGGGTCCCAGCCCGTGGAATCCGCGAACCGGCCGGCCTCGAGCTCGTCCGTCTTCAGAGGCACGACCTTCGCGGAAGCGGAAGGCACCGAGGCGAGAGCGGCGAGAACGAGGGCCGCCGCCGCAACAGCCTGTAAAAGCTTTTCCTTATTCATCATCTGGCCCGCAGTTATTCTTATTTCCCGGAGCGGGAGAAGGGCTCATGTCGTCCCGGGGCGCGAGGCGGCGCTTCACGACGGCGGGGTTCCCGGCCGCGAGGACGTCCGATGGAATGTCGCGCACGACGACTGACCCGGCTGCGATCACGGACCGTGCGCCTATCCTCACCCCCGGGCAGACGATGACGCCGCCCCCGAGCCAGACGTCGTCCCCGATCACGATCGGCAAGGCCTTCTCGACCGGCTTCCGGCGCTCTCGCCAGTCAAGGGGATGGTTCACGGTGAGAAGCTCGCAGCAGGGGCCGATCTTCACGTAGCGCCCGATCACGACGGGCGCCTGGTCGAAGACGACGCAGCCGTAGTTGATGAAGCTTCCCTCTCCGATCCGGATCCCGTTGCCGTGCTCGCACCGGAAGGGCGGGCTGATCTTCACGGATTCGGGAACGCCGGGAATGAGTTCCGTGAGCGCCTTCCGGTAATCCTCCCCCGAGAGCGACGTGCAGGCGTTGAGCCGGGCGCAGGCCTTCCTCGCATGCCGGAGGCTCGCGAGTATTTCGGGGTCGAGGAAAGTGTAGGGCTCGCCCCGCCTCATCCGCTCGAATTCCGTCATCACGGGCCTCCTCGCCGGCCTGTCAAGATATCCTGCTTCGGGAGAATATCACCCGAAGGAAAAATGGCTTCGTGCCAGCGGTCAATTTTCCGCTGAAGGCGAATTCCCCCGGTCAGGCCCGGTGCGTCTGGTGCCACTCGAAGGTCTTCCTGATGCCCTCATCGAGCGGGACCTTCGGCGAAAAGCCCGTGAGGCGCCGGATCCGTGAAATGTCGGCGACCCGGCTCGCGGCGAAGGGCTGCGGGACGAAGGTCTTCACTGCTGTTCGTCCGCTTGCCGACTCGATTTCCGAGAGAATCTCAAGGACGGTCGTGCCGCGGCCGGATCCGATGTTCAGCGCGTCGAACCGCGGGGAGCCCTCCGGCCGCCCGATCCGCATCGCGAGAAGGACCGCGTCCACGACGTCGTCGACATAGGTGCAGTCAAGGATCGTGTCGCCAGCACCCGGAATCTTCACTGGCCGGCCGGATTCCTGCGCGGCGCAAAGGGAGCCGATGAGGCTTTCATCCGATTCACCGGGCCCGTAGGGGTTGAAGATCCTGAGCGAAGTGACCGAAAGCCGGGAGCCCGGGTCGCGGGCGACGCTCTGCGCGAGCACTTCGGTCGCCCGCTCGATCGCGCCTATGCTTTCGGCGGGGCCGTCGTCCGCGTCTTCCTCCCGGACCGGGGTGCTCCCATGGTCGCCGTAGACCGCGTCCGAAGTCCTGAAGAAGAGCTTTTTCACCTTCGGGTTCGCGGCGCAGGCTTCGAGGACATTCGAGAAGCCGGCAAGGCCCGAGGAGACGGCGACGCGTCGGTTTTCAGACGGCCCGTCGAGATAGAGCACGCACTCCGGGCTCCGGTTCCGGATGGTTTCGGAAACGAAGGCGAAGTCTCCCGGATCGCCCCGCAGGAGGAAGAAGCCGGGCGTCAGGAGAAGTTCGTTGAAGCACCTTGTTCTTGTTTTCGAATCGTCCTCCTTCCGCCTGTCGATGCCCAGCGTGATGAGGCCGCTCTCCGCGAGCTTCTTCCCGACGGCGTATCCGAGGAAGCCTGCTGCTCCGATGATCAGTGTGCGCTTGGGAAGCTTGGATTCAAGGCTCGTCGTCATTTCGATTCCTGTGCTTTTTGAAATCCTGAAAGGGGAAAACTAATCCAATTTTAATTCTTTGTTTTCCGATTTCCTCGCCTTTTCCTCCTGCCTTTCCCGGGCGGCGGAAAGGATGACCGAACGGATCCACTGGTTCAGGGGATCGCGCTCGTCGCGCGCCGCCCAGAAAAGCCTTGTGGTGAAGACCGAGCGGTTCCTGCCCCGAAGCGGAATGATGGTGAAGAGCCCGGTTTCGCTCCAGTCGTCCGCGAGCTGGTCCGGAATCCATTCGACGGCGTCGGACTTCCGAAGGACGAAGGGCGCGACGTTGAAGTAGTTGCAGGCGACGGAAGGGGCCCCGTGCGAAACCGCCTCAAGCCACGGGCGGCTGTAGCCGCCCTGCCGGTGGCTCGGGATGAACTGCGGGAAGCGGGAGACCGATTCGATCGAGACCGTGCCGCTTCTGCGGAACTCCGCTTCAAGCGGGTGCCCTTTCCGGACCATCAGCCGGTACTCGATCGTTCCAAGGGGGAGCGACACGATGTCGGTCGCGCCGGAGAGTCCCGGGTTTATGCAGAAGTCCGCCTTTCCGAGCCGCAGGTCGTTCTCCGCGTGCTCGCGCCCCTGGAGGAAGTCGATCGAAATCCGCATTCCGGGTGCTTCCCTTTGGAACCGGTCAATGACCGGGAGGATGAACGCGAGGTATCCGAGGTCGTAGGTGAGGAACCGGATGCTTCGCGTGACGCGGCCCGGGTCGAACCCCTGGGGTTTCCCGAGGGAGTCCACGGCGTCGAGTATCGCCTCGATCCGCGGGAGCAGGCTCTTCATCGCGGCGGTCGGGGCGATGCCGCGCTCGGTCCTGAGGAAAAGAGGGTCGCCGAACGCCTTCTTCATCCGGGCGAGGGCGTGGCTCGCGGAGGAGGGCGTGAGGCCAAGCGAGGCTGCGGCTTCCGCGAGCGACCCCTTCCGGGTCGCGGCTGAGAGGAGCCTGAGGGACGGAATGCTTTCGAAGGGGTTGCTTTGTGACCTTCCCATGGGATTTCCTGTGTCTTTCACGCTGTGGAGCAACGCTTGCAAACTAAAGCATATTCTAACTGCAGAAAAAAGCAGTACCCTTAAGGAAATTCTCCCTTTCTGTCACTCCCGGCCGAGGGTACCATACTTCCTGCAGGCAGTTGGAAGTCAGGATTCGCAAAAGGAATCATGATCTTCAGAATGCCTCGCGATTTTTAATCTCTGATTAGGACACTGGCTGGTGCATACAGGTGGTTGCACCAGCCACTTTTTTTACTTTCCCCCAACTGGTATACCAGTCGGGATGACTGCGTCGCCGGATCCTGGGGCTGTTCGCGGCTGAATGCGGCCCATGGCGCCTCGGCTCCTGTACAGAAAAGAAAACCCCGGTCCCGCGGGGCGAAGCCGATCGGGCTTCAGTCCCGGGGATCGGGGTGAATGACGGGCGAAGAGGGTCCCGCCGCCCTGTGTCAGGCCGCGGGGCCGAAGCCGCCTCAGTCCTTGAAGGTCACGACGCGGTCGGTGAGTTCGCGGATCGTGCGGATCTTGTTGATCTGGTCTTCCGACTCATAGCCGAGCGCGATGCCGAGCACGATGTCCTCGGTCTCGGGAACGCCGAGGAACTTGCGGAGAACCGCCGGATGCTTCGCGAGGTTATAAGCCGGAATGGACCCGAGGCCGCGGTTCGTCGCGGAGAGGAGCATCGACTGCTCGAAGGCCCCGAGGTCAAGGACCGCCCAGCGGGAAGCGCCCTTCGGAAGCGTGAGCCAGGCAACGGCAGGCGCGTTGAAGAGCAGGTCCTGCACCTGCTGCATCGTGGGGCCGAGGTTTTCCGACGCGATGAGGTTCATGAAGCCCGCCATGCGCTCGTTGGCCTCCTTCGACCATTCGTCGCGGTGCGCCATCGGATAGTCCCCTTCGCCCTTTTCGCCCTTCTCGGCGAGCGCCATGTATTCGGCCCGGATGTTGGCGAGCGTGGTCCCGGTCGCCATGTAGACGCGCCACTCCTGGGCGTTCACCCAGGAGGGAGCCCTCTGCGCGTCCTGCACGATTTTCCGCAGGACGTCGCGCGTCACGGGCTTTTCGGAAAAAAGCCGGACCGAATGACGGGACCGAAGCACGAGATCAAAATCCATTGTTTTCTCCTCCTTAGCCGGAAACCGCCCGGCTCCTGAGATAATTATGCCCCTGTAGCCCATTTGTGGTAGGGCGAATTCCTGATTCGGGCGAGCCTGCCGGAACCGGCCCTGCTTCCGCGTCAAATGCCCGCGCCTTGGTTTAGCAGGACTGAAAAGAATGCCCGGGATGTGCGTCTTCGCTTGTTTTTAGGAAGGAAAACCGGTCGCAATGTGCGGATTTCCCCGGAACTTTCCCCTACCAGCGCTTCTGCGATTCCTTGCGGCGTTCCCTCTCAAGCTTCTCCCTGTCTTTCTCGCGTTCCTTCGCAGCCTTCCTGCGCTCCTTCTCGTATTCCTTCCTGCGCTTCTCGGCTTCCTTCTCTTCCTTCCTGTAGTGCTTCTCGTTTTCCTCGTAGCGCCGCCGGTCTTCCTCGTACCGGCGCTTTTCCTCCTCAATGCGGCGCTTTTCCTGATCGAGTCGTTCCCCTTCGCGGCGGCGCGCCCGGTCATCGTCTCGCCTCCAGTCGTCATGGTCGTGGGGGCATCCGGTGAGAAGGACGGGAAGAGCCGCGAGGGCGGCGAGAATTGATCGGCGAAGCATGGAAATTCCTCCTGCAAGCGGGAGCCCGGCCGTCCCTCGAGGTCTTTCAGAGGACGCTTCCAGCCGGGGAGCTCCTGAAAGGAATTCTAGGATTGGAAGGGAACTCCGGACGGGTCGCCTTCGCCTGAAACCCTGAGCGACTCGAGTACCCACGGGACCTTGCGGATGAACTTCGGGACGATGTCAAGCCTGAAGCTTTCTGCGGCGAGCGAGGTGAGGCGGTTCGTCCATGCCGGGTCCTCGCCCTTTCGCGTCACCGCGTAGACCTCGCGGCAGAGGAGAGGTTCGGGAGCGGGGGCCGCCTGGATCGTCCGGGCGAGGTCATCGTGCTGCGCGAGGGTGGTCGGCCGGACAAGCGCCCAGCCGAGTCCCTCCTTCACGAACCCGAGGAGGATCGCGTTGATGTCCGCCGTGAAGCGGGCGGGGAATTCGAGCCCGAGCGCGTTGAAGTACTTCTGCTCGAGCTTCCCGCCGCTGTTCATCTCGTGGTAGTGCACGAGCGGGAGCCCGCAGGTCTGTAGCCCTTCCCAGCTTAAGGGTTCGAGCGGCCCGAGGTCGAACCCGGGCGGGAAGGCGAGCACCGACGGCTCGCGGAAGATGAAGCTTCTCGTGAGGTCGTTCCGGTTGAGGAACGGTTCCGGACAGATGAGGAAGTCGATCTTCTCCTCGTCGAGCAGCTGCATGAGGTAGGTGCTGATCCCGGTGAGGATCGTGAGGGTCGAGTAGAGGTCCTTCATCCCGCGGGCGATCCGGCCGCTCATTCCGGACGCGACGCTTTCGACGATCCCGAGCTTGAGCGGCCGCCGGATCGCGTTGTCGGTCCGCAGAAGGTCGAGGGTCTTTCCGAGGTCTTCCCGCTGCCGCGCGAGGACCCCGAGGAGCATGCGGCCTTCGGGCGAAAGCCGGATCGGGCGTGTCGTGCGGTCGAAAAGCGCGAACCCGAGGTCATCCTCAAGCTCGAGGATCTGCCGGGAGACCGTCGGCTGGCTGATCCCGGTCTGCCGCGCGGTTTCCGAGAAGCTCCGCGTCTCGGCGAGCGAGCAGAAGATCCGGACGCGCTCCTGGAGGAAGAGGCTCGAGAAGGAAGGCCTCGCGCCGGAGCCTTCCCTTTTCCCGTGTTCCATGGCTGTGGGAGCTCCTTCTAGAGGGGGAAGAATCGGACAAAAGCCGCGCCGGGTGTTTCTTCCCGGCGCGGCGTGAACCGCGGATGCCTTTCCTTTTTAGAAGAAAAGCGTCCGGATCGCAATGCCGGCCGCAGTCGCGCAGATCGTCGCGACGAGCCCCGGCCTCAGGTACGAGTGGTTGATCACCGCGCGGCCGATCTTCGTCGTTCCCGTCTCGTCGAAGGCGACACCGGCAAGGAGGACTCCCGTCGACGGAATGAGGAAGTAGCCGCAGACCGCCGGGTACATGGCGACAAGCAGCAGCGGATCAATCCCGAGCGCGAGCCCGAGCGGCATCAGCGCGGCGACGGTCGCCCCTTGGGAGTGGGTGAGGGCGCCCACGCAGAAGAGCGCGATCGCGAAGAGCCAGGGCGTGCCCTGGACCGCGGCCGCGACCGAGCTCTTGATGAGCGGGAGGTTGTTCGCGATCCACGTGTCGCTCATCCAGGCGAGGCCGAACACCGTGACGACGCCCATCATGCCGGCGCGGAAGACCGGGGTCTTGATCACTTCGGCGGGCTTCGCGGCGCAGGTCATCACGATGATGCCGCCCGTGATCAGCATCACGAGCTGGATCATGTGGTTCATCGAGACGCGGGAGACCTTGCCGGCCGCGTTCGTCACCATCGGGCGGAGCTCGGGGAAGGTGCCGACGAGGACGACGATGAGGGCCGCGGCGATGAAGATCGCGACGGAGGCCTTCGCCTGCTTCGTGGCGCCGCCCTCAGATCCGAGCGCCTTCGCTTTCGTCGCGTTCGCAAACGCGCCTTCGGCGAGGAGCTTCTGGTACTCCGGATCGTCCTTCAGTTCCTTCCCGCGCTTCCAGACGGAAACCGCGCCGCAGAGGATCCCGATGATCGTCGCCGGAACGACGATCGCGAGGATCGTGAGGACCGTGACCCCGTGGACGCTGAGGAGCGCGACCATCGCGGCGGTCGCGGCCGAGATCGGGGAAGCGGGCACCGCGTGCTGGCTCGCGATCACCGAGATCGAGATCGGGCGCTCGGGCCTGATCCCCGCTTCGCGGGAGACTTCCGCGATCACGGGGAGGAGCGAGTAGAGCACGTTCCCGGTCCCCGCCATGAAGGTGAAGACCCAGGCGATCAGGGGCGCGACGAACGTGATCGCCTGCGGGCGCTTCCGGAGGAGCTTCTCCGCGACCCGGACGAGGAACGCCATGCCGCCAGAGCTCTGGAGGGTCGATGCGGCGAGGACCACCGCCATCATGATGAGCATCACGTTGATCGGGGGCGAGGCCGGAGCGAGCCCGAACGCGACGATGAGGACCATGAGGCCGATGCCGCCCGCCATGCCGAAGAACACGCCGCCCCAGCGGGCGCCGAGCACCATGGCGAGGATCACTACGCAGAATTCTGCAAAAAACATGATGGATCTCCTTCTTTCCAGCCGTCCCGGGGACGAGGTGCCCCGGGATGGCCGAGGGGGGAATTACCGGGGAAGACGCGGCCGGGGGAGGCCGGCCGGAAGGCTTGCCCGGGTTTCACGCGGGACCGCTATCCTGCGATCTCCGATTCGACCGCGGCCTCAAGGGCCGCCTTCGCGTCCTTCACCTGCTTCTCGCGCCGGTCGAGGGCCGCTTCGTCGCTGTCGATCTGCTGCTCGATGAGGGAAAGCTGCCGCGTCACCTCGTCCGGGGCGCTTCCGCCCTTCACGACCTTGCTCTCCGCGTTCCGGACCGGGTCGAGGGCGCGGGCGACGTCCTCCTGCGTCATGCGGGTCGTGAAGCCGTAGAGCTTCTCGCAGAACCCGTTGATCTCCTCCACCGTGATCTGGTCCGCGCGAAGGCCCTTCTCCTGCATGTAGCCGACGACGTCAGCGACGATCGTGTGCGCCTCGCGGAAGCTGATCCCGTCGGTGCGGACGAGGTAGTTCGCGAGCTCGGTCACGGTGCAGAAGTTCTTCTTCGCCGATTCCACCATCCGGCTCTTGTTCACCTTGATCCCCGGATAGGTGACGGCGAGGAGGTCGAGCTCGGCGTTGAACTCGTGGAACGCGGTCCAGAGGTAGCGGATCGTCTCCGTGCTGATGTCGCGGCAGTGCATGTAGGGGACGTTCTTCATCGCGCCCCAGCAGGAGATGAAGTACGCCTCGAGGTGCGAGGCCTTCGACTTGACGTGCTCCAGGGTGATCGGGTTCTTCTTCTGCGGCATTATCGAGGAGCAGACCGCGCAGCTGTCGTCCACCTCGATGTAGCCGTACTCGGGAGTCGCCCAGAGGTACATGTCCATCGCGGTGCGGCTCATCGTGACCGCCGCCATCGCCATCGCGGCGCCGAGCTCAAGCGCGAAGTCGCGGCTCGCGACGCAGTCGAGCGAGTTCTCGACCGGGCCGTCGAACCCGAGGAGCTTCGCCGTGTAGTCGCGGTCGATCGGCCACGTGGTGGAGCCCATGGAGCCGCCGCCGAGGGGGCACCGGTTGATCGTGTCCCAGGCCGCGGCGAAGCGCCGGTAGTCGCGCCCGAGCGCCGCGAGCACCGCGCTGCAGTAGTGGGCGAGCGTGATCGGTTCGGAGGGCTGCAGGTGCGTGTAGCCGCTCATCACGGCGTCCTTGTTCTCCTTCGCCCAGGCGAGGAGCGCGCGCCGGAGCCTGATGAACCGCCGCGACGTGTCGATGAAGAAGCGCCTCGTGTCGATCCGGTTCTCGGTCGCGAAGAGGTCGTTACGGGACCGGGCCGTGTGCTGCTGGCCGCCGACCTCGAGCGACGTCTGCTTGATGAGGTAGCGCTCGAAGTTGAAGTAGAGGTCCTCGACGTCCGGGATGATCTCGAACTGGGGGTCGGCCTGCTGGGCCGCGGTGTCCTGGTTCACCCTGAGGATCTTTTTCTCGACCTCGCGCGTGATGATCCCCTGCTTCGCGAGCATCAGGACGTGCGCCTTGTTGATGTCGAGGATCGTCTGGTAGGAACGCTTCAGGTCCCCTTCGATTCCGGGCCTGATCAGGTAGTCGACGATTTCCCTGCAAGGTGCCTTCTTGATTTTCCCGCGCTGGATTGCCATGGCAATAGTCTCCTTTTTTGCGAACTGTTTGGCCGCGCGTCGCTTCAGAAGCCAGCCATGATCCCGAGGCCGACTGTCGCGCCATGCGACCTGCAATGAATCGTCCCGCGTGAAGGCCTTGATTTCCAACATTATTCGCTATTCGGTAAACGAATTATTTGCTGAGCGAATAAATATCTGTGGAGAGACCGGCGCAGGGAAGCCTGCGAGGGAGGGGCTTCCCGGGGTCATCAGGAATCGCCCCTGCGAGTATCCTTCGGTCATCAGGAAAAAACGGGCAGCCGCGAGGCCGCTCCGAGGAAAGAAGGAAACGCTATGGACGGAATCGGAACCTGGACGCTCGACAGGGTCCCGGAAACAGGGCTTGGGAAGCCGGTGCTTGCGCCGGTCGATGATCTCGGGGTCGTGAGGGCCGCGGGGAAGGACGTGCTCACGTTCCTCGACCGCATGTTCACCGTGCGGCTGACGGACATCGGCGCGTCGCTCAGGCTCGCCGGATGGGCGGACCCGAAGGGGCGGCTGATCGCGACGCTCCGGATCGTCCCGCGGTCCGGGGACGAGCTTCTCCTCGTGCTCCCGAAGGAAATGATTCCGCAGTTCGTGAAGCGGCTCCGCATGTACGTCTTCAGGCTGAAGGTGTCGCTCGAGGACATCTCGGACACGGTGGCGGTCGCGGGGCTGATCGGCGACGGTGCCGAGGCCGCCCTCGCGAACGCAGGGCTCAGGGCGCCCGCGGTCCTCTTCGGGACCGAGAGCGCGGCGGGCCTCGTCGCGGCCCGCGTGCCGGCTTCCGCGAATGACGTTCCCGGAATCCCGAAGGGAACGCCCCGGCTTCTCCTCCTCGGGTTCCCGGACCGGCTGACGCAGATCACGGCGGAGCGGGCCCCGGGCGCCTTCTGGTGGCTTTCCGAGGTCGCGGCCGGGGTCCCCACCGTCTTCACGCCGAGCGCCGGGAAGTTCATCCCGCAGGGCATCAACTGGGACAAGCTCGGCGGCGTCACCTTCGGGAAGGGGTGCTATCCCGGGCAGGAAGTGATCACCCGGGTGCACCGCGCGGAGGACCGCTTCGCGAAGCGGATGGAAGTCGTGTCGACCGAAGGTGAAGTGCCGGAAGCGGGCGCCGAATGGTCGGGCGAAGGGCTAGCGGGCACGGTCGTACAGTTCGTCCGGACGCCTGAGCGCACGTACCTCCTTCTCGAGCTTTCGAAGGAAACCGCGAGAAATATCTGATTTTTCGGGATTTTCCCAGAATAGTCAGAATTCCCTAAGCCCAAACCCGCTCTTTACAGGGCGGGGTTCCCCGGGCATAAGATCGATTCTGCAAGGCAGAGGAGCGAAGCCCATGAGTCGCGGTTCCCTCTCTTCACTGGAGGGCAGCAGGGGAACCGCAAAAGGGAGCTTCGCCGAAGACCGGCAGGAAAGCGGGCGAACTTCAGCGCCCCGCCGGATCTGGGCCGCGGCGAGAACATCCCGCGGACTGTCACGGCCGGAGGATACCTCCAAGAGGGAGGGTTCTCCCGCCGTGGAGCGCTGCCGGGCGCAATCGACCTCTCCAGAAGAGAACCGCGGTCATTTCTGATTCTTTCTCAGCGGCTTGGAACGGATGAAGGCAGAGCCCCGGCTGGGTTCATGAGCCTTTTCGTTTCCAAGAGCAAAGCCCCGAGGCACGAACCGGGGGACACGGAAAGAACTGAAATGAACGCAGATCAACCCAAGATTGTCAAGACGTGGCAGGCGCTTCTCATGCTTGCCGTTGGAATCCTCATCATCTTCTACGGCCTCATGGGGCTGAAGGCGAACGCGCGCATCGTGCTCGCCGTGGACGGCGTCGTCATGTGCTGCATGGCGGTCCTCTTCGGGATCAGCTATTCCAAGGTCCAGAAGGCGATCAAGGACATGATCAGCTCGATGCTGATCGCGATGCTGATCCTCCTCGCGGTCGGGGTCCTCATCGGGATCTGGATGAAGGCGGGCACGATCCCGGTCATGATCTACTACGGGATGCAGATGATCACCCCCGCGCTCTTCCTCCCGGTCGCATGCATCCTCTGCACGCTGATGAGCACCTTCGCCGGCACCTCCTGGGGGACGCTTGCGACGGTCGGCGTCGCCTGCATGGGGGTGGCTGAAGGGCTCGGAGTGCCGATCGAGGCGGCGGCGGGCGCGGTATGCGTCGGCGCCTTCTTCGGCGACAAGCTTTCCCCGCTCTCCGACTCCACCGTGATCACGGCGACCGTCACCGACACCCCGCTTCTCCCCGGGATCCGGCACGCGCTCCTCACCACCGTGCCCGCCTACCTCATCAGCCTCGTCTTCTTCTTCGCCTACGGGTTCTCGTTCTCGTCCGGCGCCGCTGACAGCGCGGCCTACGAGGAGATCCTCCGCACGATCGGCACGGTCTTCAGCCTGAACCCGGTCGCTCTCCTCCCGGTCTTCGTCGTGCTCGGCCTCATCTGCTGGAAGAAGCCGACGATCCCGACCTTCGTCGCGGGCATCGCGGTCGCGGCGCTTCTCGCGCTCGTGATCCAGGGCGCCGACATGAAGTCGGTCTTCCAGAGCATGTACTCGGGCTACTCCGGCCACTCCGGCTCCGCGATCGTCGACAAGATGCTTAACCGCGGCGGGTTCACGAGCATGCTTTCCACGATCGGCCTCCTCATGGCGGCCGCGATCTTCGGGGCGCCGCTCCGCGCCTCCGGCGTTGCCGACGTCCTCCTCGACCTCGTGCGGCGCGCGGCGAGCAACGGCCGCGTGATGAGCTTCGCCGTGATGTGCTTCCACACGCTCTTCTTCATGATCACGGGCGCCTACTACGTGAGCTACCCGGTCGTCGGCGAAATGACGAAGGACATGTTCCCCGAGTACGGGCTCGACCGGAAGAACCTCATGCGGATGATGCTTGACACCGGCACCGGCCTCGCCCCGCTCGTCCCCTGGTCCACGACCGGCTCCTACACGGCGACGACCCTCGGCGTCGCGAACCTCGCGTTCCTCCCCTACGCCCCGATGCTCTGGCTCTCGATCCTTTTCTCCGCCTTCATCGCGCTTTCCGGGATCGGTGCTGCGAAATTGCAGGCGCCTGAGAAGAAGGCTCCCCAGAACGCTGCCGCCTGATCCGTTCACCAAATTCGAAAGGAAACCGGAAACATGGAAAAAGTCATTCGCCGCTGGTACGACCTGATCAGCATCAATTCGGTCGACGGGAACGAAATCAACGCCGCCGACTATGTCTCGAAGGAGCTCCGCGGGATGGGGCTCGAGCCGCACCTCAGCTGGTTCGAGGGCGACACGGAGCGCCGCCGTCCCTCCGTCTGGACCGTCCTTGACTCGGGGAAGCCCGGGAAGACGTTCCTCCTCATCGGTCACATCGACACCGTCGCCGTGAAGCCCGAGCAGTGGAGGACGGATCCCTTCACGCCGACCCTCGTGGACGGCAAGGTCTACGGCCGTGGCGCGATGGACATGAAGGGCGGCGACGCCGCGGTCCTCACGGCGCTCGAATACTTCTCGGAGCACCGCGAGGAGTTCTCCGGCCGCATCATGGCCTGCTTCGTTTCCGACGAGGAGGGCCTGAGCCAGGGCACCTACGGGCTCGTGGCGGAGGACGTGATCCACGCGGATTACGCCCTGATGGCCGAGTGCCGCTACGACAACGTCGCGGTCGGGTTCCGGGGCCGCTTCAGCTTCGAAGTGACCGTGAAGGGGAAGTCCGGGCACGCGAGCCGCTACCCCGAGGTGGGTGAGAACGCCCTGATCAGCGCGGGAAAACTCGCTGCAGCGATCGAGGCGCTTCCGACCAAGTCCCACCCGAAGCTCCACCACGGGACATGGTGCGTCCGGAGGCTCGAGGGCGGCAGCACCGGCGCCCTCATCGTCCCGGACTCCTGCTACATGTTCGTCGACCGGTACGTCGTGCCTGGCGAAACCGCCGAGATCTGCATTTCGCAGATCGAGGGGGCGGCGGAGGAGCTCGGGCTCGGGGAAAAGGTCGAGGTGAGGCTGAAGCCCCGGAAGAGCCCCTACATGCAGAGCTTCGCGATCCCTGAGGACCACCCGCTCGTCGTCTCGCTCCGGCGTCACTACGAGGAAGTGGACGGGAAGCCCCTAGCGATCGAGTACGACCCGTCGGTCTGCGACTCCAACATCCTCGCCGTATCCCTCGGAATCCCGGTCGTCACCTGGGGGCCGTCCGGCGGCAATATGCATGGCGACAACGAGTGGGGCGTGCCCTACCAGGTGATCAACGCGCTTGAAGTCTACAAGCGCATCGTCCGCGACATGCTTCCCGCCTGAAGAAAATCGGATTAACTGCCGCGTTTCCCGGAATCGGAAAACGCGGGTCGTGACAAGGGAAGAAACAAAAACAGAGGCGGAGTCCCGGGTGGCCGGGCTCCGCCTCTTACTGCACTCTGGCTGCCGTGCTACAAGTCGACGCCTGCAGCGGCTGAAATCACGACGAGGATCACGAGGGCGATCATCATCCACTTGAAGGTGCTGCTCCCCGTGCTGCCGAGCGCCTCGAGGTCGGGCGGCACCATTTCGCCGTCCGCCGAGTAGAACTCGTCCGCGCCCTCGTAGAACTCGACCACGACGCAGTCCTCCGTGTGGCCGCGAAGGCGCCCCCGCTTCGTGAAGAGAAGCGTTTCGGGGGACCCCGGGTCCGAGCGGAGCCGCCCGTAGACTTCGACGATCGGAGGCGCGCTGTGGCAGCGCGTGATGACGTGCTTCAGTTCGGCCATGGTCTTATCGAGAGCTCCCCGGAGGGGAATGTGGGTAATTAATTCTAGGGCTTCGAAACCTCGCCGAGCTTCTCGAGGTGCTCGTGGAGGATCCGGCGGATCTCGAGGATCGCCTTCGGGGTCTCCTGGACGCTGTGGCCGGAGGGGACGACGAGTTCGCTCTCGGCCCCGTCCCAGTGGGCGCTCGAGTACGGGACGATGCCGTCAGAGGAATCCTTCACCGCGACCCCGGCCTTGGAGTACCCCATGATCGAGTGGTAGGTGACTGTGGGGGAGATCCTGAGGTTCGCGAGCGCCCGGATCGTCGGATCCTTCGCGGAGAGGTTGTCGACGCCGGTGAGTGAGTTGTTCGCCGGAAGGTCCTTTCCGAGGACGGAGAACGCGGTGTCCTTGATCCGCCCGAGGACTGAGACCGGGAGCTTCACGAAGCTCGCGAGCCAGCGCGCGATGCTCATGTCGGCGAACGGCGTCCCGCGGTGCGGCGCCGCGAGAAACACGGCCCGGGTCACCTCGGGCAGGTGCCGGAACTCGAAGAACTTCCTCACCTTTTCCGACTTTTCGGCTTTCTCGAACTGTGACTCGGAAAGCAGCCCCTCCTTCTTCAGCGCGGGGAGGACCTCGCCGTTCGCGTCCGAGACGAGGAGTCGGGAAAGGATTCCGCCCATGCTGTGCCCGATGAGGACGACGTCGCGGCTCGCGGGGTTCTTCCGCCCCTTGTCGTAGAAGTCGAACGTCTTCTCGATCGCGGTCGCGATCTCCCTCCGGTTATAGAGGAGCGGGACGCTTGTCGGGTAGTAGATCTGCCAGATCTGGAAGTGGTTCCGCAGCTCGTCGTCCCCCGCGATTTCGTTCGCCGCGTTCACCCACGCTTCCGGGCTGCTCATGAGCCCGTGGACGAGGATGATCGTGTGCTTCTTCGGGTGGTAGGGCTCCATCAGGTAGACGCGGGGGGAACTCAGCACGTCCCCTCGCCCGAGGAGGGTGCCGAGCGACTGCCGCGCGAAGTCGGAGTTCGCGAGCCAGAGGCCGTAGCCCGCGGAGAAGTTCGCGGCGAGCGGCGTCTCGATCCCGTTCACGGTGATCGTTCCCGAGCCGTACGCGTCGTAGGGGCGGAGCACGGCTTCCCGAGTCTTCATCACTTCGTCAAGCGTCGTCCCCGGGAACTGCATGAGGATGGTGACGGACTGGTAGGCCATCCGGCGCCAGGGCTTCGCCTCGACCTCTTCGCGCCTGAAGGGTATCAGCTTCTCCATAACCCGCTCGAACTGGTTCGGGTCTTTCTGCCCCTTCTCTTCGCCCGGGCGCCGGGTCGTCGCGACCATCAGGGCGCCGATTCCGTCCCGCGAGTACTGGTTCCGGATCCCGTCGAAGGTGACCGTGGTGTCAGGAACGACCTCCGCGATGTAGGTGCCGGGTTCGGAGAGATCCGGCACGTGCGAGAGGTCCGCCGACACGTGCCAGCCCTCGATTCGGGCGGCGAGCTCCGGAAGCAGCGCCTTCTTTGTCTCGATCTGCTTCTTCGCCTCGCGGAAAATGATCGCGGTCGCGTTCTGGACCGAGAGGTTGTAGTAGTCGCGAACCTGCGAGAGCCGGTCCTCGAGCGCCCGGTCGCGGAAGGTCCGGGGCGTGAAGAAGAGGTAGGCGTAGGCTGCGCGGGCGGATTCGAAGTAGTGGCCGATCGCCTGGCGCTCCGCGTAGTCTATTTCGTAATCGGGAGTGTTTGTCGCCCTCAGGACGCGTTTCTCGGTGTCGAGGGCCTGCCAGAGCTCGATCTCGGAAAGCGCCGAAAGCCGTTCCTCGTCCGTGAGGGACTTGGAACTATTGACGAGGTTCACGCACGAGGGAATGTTCCCCGTGCAGTGCTCCGCGGAGCTGTCAAGCGAATAGAGCGTCGTCCGGGTCCTCTGGCTCAGGTCCCCGGTCGTGATCACGTCGCCGCGGCGCTGGTCGACGTACTGCGACGTGTCGACAGACGAGATTTTCACCGACGCGCATCCCGTGAGGATCATGGAGAGCATGATGACGGGGAGAAGCCTGATCCGCATGGCCTGGGTTCCTTCTTTGATAAAGCAAACGACACCTTGAAAGAAAACTGCGGCCTGCCTCCGCGGATTCCTCTGACGCTCTGCCAATGATAAAAAAGGACTTTCTCCCGAAGCCCGCCCGGCAACGAGGGAAAATACCAATTTTCCCCGCGGGGAAAACCGTCGCCTGCTGCGGTGCGGGAAGAGGATTCACGGGAACTGAAGGGAAGGAAGCGCCCGCAGGGGGCGGCTTCTTGGAATGAAGGTATTCTTTCCGTTATCCCGTTCCCCAAATGAAAGGACTTTCCGATGGCACTTGTCATCCGCCGGTCGGTGGAAGCCGACCTTCCCGCGCTCCTCGAGATCTACAACCACGAGATCGAGAACGGCGTCGCGACGTTCGACCTCGAGCCGCTCACGCTTGAGGAGCGGCGCCCGTGGCTCGTGAGCCACAATGTCGAAAACCACCCGCTCCTCACGGCGGAGCTGGATGGCGTCCCCTCGGGCTACGCGTCGCTCTCCGCTTTCGCGTCGAAGCGGGCGTACGCGGGAACGGTCGAGCTCTCGGTCTATGTCTCACAGAAGGCGCAGGGGCACGGAATCGGCCGCAGGCTTGTCGAAGCGATCCTCGGGATGGCGAGGAAAGACCCCTCGACCCACCTCGTCGTTTCCGTGATCACGTCCGGAAACGCCGCGAGCACCGCGCTCCACAGGAAGTTCGGTTTCAAGCACGTCGGGACGCTCCACGAGGCGGGATTCAAGAAGGGTCGGTGGCTCGACGTCGACATTTGGGAGCTCAAGGCCTAGGAGAGGGCGAATCCGGATCTCCCGGAAACGCCCTCGGGCATGCCTGCAGCAGGCCCCTTTCCTCGCTATTTGGCTGCGGTCGCGCCCAGATTCTTCCCGGGCTTCGCGATCGCGTTCCCGTGGAGCCCGTGCTTCTCGAGGATCGCCTTGTAGGTGCCGTTCCTGAAGAGGATCTGGAAAGCGCCGAGGACGGGCTTCGTGAGCGGGGAGTCCTTGGGGAGCGTCACGCCCTGGTAGAGGTCGCCGAAGCCGTTCTTCTTCCCGGTGGCGGCGAGCTCGAGGAAGGCCTTGTTCTGCGAGACGAAGTACGTGAGCGGAGCCTGGGAGGAGAAGAAGGCGTCAGAGCGGCCTGACCGGACGGAAAGGGCCGA
The DNA here is from genome assembly GCA_902797695.1 of uncultured Sutterellaceae bacterium. GTDB lineage: Bacteria > Pseudomonadota > Gammaproteobacteria > Burkholderiales > Burkholderiaceae_F > Mesosutterella. Next base: position 126 of record CADBTW010000015.1, on the reverse strand, counting down.
CGTGGTCTGGCTGTCGTACGACTGGACTGCGGCAGCGGGCTTTTTTTATGAAAGAAAATAACCAAGTGACAAAATCCTTGGCTCTGCAGTGTTCTTGAAAACCTGCAGCCGCTCCCTTCGCTCAAT
>CADBTW010000014.1 GCA_902797695.1 uncultured Sutterellaceae bacterium | reverse complement strand
GTTGCGGAAGAAGAACGGACTGATACAGAAAAGGCCTACAGAGAGGGCCTAAACCTCAATTTACCCACTCAAAACAGCGAAAGGCCGTACGTTTCGGCTTTCAGGGACCGGCGTTTCATTGATGAATCACGGAAATGCCTCCCTGGACCGCGAGTTTTCCAAAAAATAACCTTCGCGAGAACGCCCGAAGCGCCGAAGGCCCTGGATAAGAAAAAGAGGCCCTGGGCAACAATCGAGAAGCAGGCGGGAGCATCGAGCACAACCGCGAGGCCCCGCCAGAAAGAGTGGAGGAGGGGTTCTGCCATGAACCGCGTCTACAGAATCGTCTGGAACCGCGTCCGCGGTCGTCTGGTCGTCGCGAACGAACTGACAAAATCAAAAGTGAAGACCGGGAGCTATTCGAGGGCCGCAAGGAGAAGCGGCATCGTGCTTGCGGCTGCCGCAGCGCTCGCCCTCTCGGGGCAGGCGCTCGCTGTGACCATCACGAACGATGGAAACACTTCTGCTTCTGACAGCATTGTGATCGGCGACAAGGCATCGGCGGGTAGCGACCTGTCGGTTGCGGTCGGCAACAACTCCAAGGCTTCCATGGGGTCCTCGGCCTATGGCGACCATGCGGAGGCCACCGGGAAGGGATCGACTGCGATTGGCCAGCAGTCCTCTGCCACGGGGGACAGCGGTTTTGCCGGAGGCCAGCAGGCCAACGCCGAAGGAAAGGACAGCACCGCGGCCGGCCACAATTCCCACGCTGAAGGCGACCAGAGCACGGCGGTCGGCGTCGACGCCCACGCCGTAGGCAAGGAAAGCACGGCGGTCGGCGACAACGCGACGGCGCACGGCGACAGCGTCGCGCTCGGCCACGACTCCGCAGTTGACGCGAAGAACCCGACAGGCTCTGACGGCACGGGCGCTGCGCTCGGCCCGGGCGCCAAGGTGACCGGTGACGGCGTGAACGGCACGGCTGTCGGCCCGAACTCCAAGGTGTCAGGCGAAAACGGCACGGCGCTCGGCGCGGATTCCGCGGCGACAGGAAAGGATTCCACGACCCTCGGCTCAAGCTCCAAGGCGACGGCTGAGAATTCACTCGCCGCAGGCTACGGCGCCGAGGCGAGCGGCACCGGGTCGACGACCCTCGGCACGAATTCGAAGGCGACCGCCGAGAACAGCACGGCGGTCGGCATCGGGGCGGTCGCCTCGGCTGAAGGCGGCGTCGCGCTTGGCCAGGGCTCGAAGTCAGATACGGGCGTACGGCCCGGGTACGATCCCCGGACAAGAACTGATTCCACGAAGACCGACGACCCGGTCTGGACCTCGACCACCGGCGCCGTCTCGGTCGGCGGAACCGCTGACGGGAAGGGGGCTGCGAACGTGACGCGCCAGATCACGCATGTCGCAGCGGGCACTGACGACTGGGATGCCGTGAACGTCGCCCAGCTGAAGGCCGCGCGGACGCACTACTACAGCGTGAACGCGACGGACCAGACCGATGGCAGCAACTATGAGAACGACGGCGCGACCGGCCTTGACGCCCTCGCCGCAGGCGTCAGGACCCACGCATCAGGGGCCGGCTCCGTTGCGGTCGGGAGCGACGCAAACGCCTACGGCGACCAGGCGGTAGTGATCGGCGGGAAGAAGACCAAGTACCGCACGAACGCGGACGGCCAGATGGTCGACGCGAACGGCGTCGTGACGGACGACCCCAGCAAGGCGCTGATCCCGGACATGGACGATAGCGGCAACGCGAAGACCTCGTCCGCCGGGAACCGCTCGGTCGCGATCGGCACCAACACGAACGCCTGGGCAGACGATGCGGTCGCGATGGGATCCGACGCGTCGGTCTGGGGCGAGAAGGGAACAGCAATCGGCTCCGCCGCCCAGGCCGCGAAGGAAGGCTCCGCTTACGGAACCGGCGCGATGGCCCACGGCGAACAGTCGACAGCCCTTGGCTCGCACACTTATGTTGCGGGCGACTCCAAGCAGTCGACCGCGATCGGGAACCAGTCCGGAGTTGACAGCGGCTCTGCGAATTCAGTTGCCGTGAACGGCTGGGTTCACAAGAACTCCCAGAACTCCACCTCGGTCGGCGGAACCATCGGCTCCAACGTGGATTCCGGCGTTAATGTGGGCGGTTCCGTCGGTTCATACTCCAGCTCTTCCGTCGCCGTCGGCGGCGCGGTGTTGCAATCCGCGACCAACGGCACGGCGGTCGGACGCGGGGCGACCGTCAGCACCGGGGCGAACAACTCGACGGCCGTGAACGGAGTGGTCAGTTCTTACTCCGACCATTCCACCGCAATCGGCGGCGGAAGCATCGGCTCAAGCGCTTCCTACTCGACAAGCATCGGAAGCGGCGTCGTAGACGATGACGCGGACTACAGCACCGCAATCGGCTACGGCGCGCACAACAACTCGTACAGCGACTACGCCACAGCTCTCGGCTACGACTCCCAGACATGGGGCAACCAGTCAACTGCTGTCGGCAGTGCGGCAAAGTCCTATGGTTCCGACGGCACCGCGGTCGGCTATACCTCCATGGCGAACGGGAGCGACAGCACGGCAATCGGCTCGAATGCTCAGACCAATTCTTCGAATGGATCCGCCGTTGGTTCGTATGCATACTCTGAAGGCCCTGACTCAACTGCCGTGGGGTATATCGCGAAGGCCCGCGGGTCCAAGTCCACCGCAATGGGCAACACGGCAGACGCTTACGGAACGCAATCCTCAGCCTTCGGTTCTGACGCCTCGGCGCTCGCAAACCAGTCCTCGGCGTTTGGGTACAGTTCCCACGCCCAAAGCGACTATTCGCTCGCAGCCGGCGCCTATTCGATTACGAAGAACGGAAACTACGCGACCGCGCTCGGGTTCCGCGCGAATTCGCTTAACGAGAACTCAACCGCTGTCGGCTCGGGTGCAGTCACAAACGGCACGAACGGAACGGCGGTTGGCTACCAGACCGTGGCGAACAGTCCCTCTTCGACCGCGATTGGCAATCAATCCGGCGCGGTGGCTGACAACGCGACGTCGATCGGCAAGCAGACGAGCGCCTGGGGCGATTCCGCCGTCGCGGTCGGCGTGGGTTCAGGCGCCGGCAAGTCCGCGGTTTCGATCGGCGTTCGCTCTAGTGCCTACGGTGACCAGAGCGTTGCGGTCGGTTCGGGCGCCGGAGCCGGCACGAACGCCATCGCTTTTGGAACCGGGGCTGGCGCGTGGAAAGAGGACTCGATCGTCTTCGGCACTTATTCCAAATCCGGCGCCGACAAGGGAATCGTCGGGTTCGATCCGCTTGAAGGCACCGACAAGGCGCTGACTGACGAGGAGAAGGCAAACTACGTCTGGACCTCGACCAACGCTGCCGTTTCCTTCGGCAGGGCGGAGGAAAAGGACAAGGACGGGAACGTAACGCAGACCGCGATCACGCGGCAGATCAACAACATCTCGGCCGGCACGCTGGATACGGACGCCGTGAACGTCGCCCAGCTGAGGCGGGTCGAGGGGAAGATCACGAGCTACCAGTCCCTCAACTTCCAGGGGGACGACACGACGGTTGATCCGATCCTCAGGGAATCGGGCCAGACCCTCAACGTTGTCGGCGACACGACCTACAAGAAGGACGATAACGGCGACGTCGTGAAGGGGGACGACGGGAAGCCGACGGTCGAGAAGGAAGGGAACGTCCTCACTTCTCAATCCGTCGCCTCGAACGGGAACCAGGCGATCCAGGTCCGGCTCTCGAAGAACCTCCACGACATCACCACGATCACGGTCGACGACTCGGTGAAGGTCGGCGACATCGTGATCAACAAGGATGGCGACAAGATCATCCACAACGTGAACGAGGGCGTCGAGGATAACGACGTCGTGAACGTCTCCCAGCTCCGGAAGGAAAAGGCCCACTACTACAGCGTGAAGGCGGCGGACGAGGACAAGGACGCCGAGAAGAGCAATTACAACAATGACGGCGCGACCGGGAACCACGCGCTGGCTGCCGGCACCTACACGACCGCATCCGGCGAAGAAGCGGTCGCGGTCGGGAACAAGGCGAGCGCTTCCGCCGCCCAGTCCCTCGCGCTCGGGAACGGCGCCACGGCTAGCGAGGCCGCAACTGGCGGCGTTGCGATCGGGTCCGGTGCTCAGGCAACTGTCGAGGGCGGCATCGCGATCGGCCAGGGGTCGGTCGCGGACGTCGCGAAGGGCACGGTCGGCTGGGATCCGCTCGAGAACACCAAGAAAGCCCTGACCGACGAGGAAAAGGCAAAACCCATCTGGACCTCGACCGGCGCCGCCGTCTCCTTCGGGAGCGGTTCGGGCGACACGGAGGTGACGCGCCAGCTGATGCACGTCGCGGCAGGCACTGACGATACCGACGCCGTGAACGTCGCCCAGCTGAAGCGGGTGTCCGACAACCTCGGAACCCAGATCGCCGATGCGAGCCTCTTCTTCCAGGGGGACGACGGCGAGGCGAACAAGATCGAGAGGAAGAACGGGAACACCCTGAAGATCGTCGGGTACGCTTACGAGAAGAACGACGAGAAGATCCAGAATATCGAGACCGTCTCGAACGGCACCGACCAGATCGCGATCAAGCTCGCGCGGGACCTCAAGGACATCGATACGATCCAGGTGAACAAGAACGTCACGGTCGGCGACATCAATATCGACGGCGACAAGAACCAGATCCACAACGTCCAGGCGGGCACGAGCGAAACCGACGTCGCGAACGTCTCCCAGCTCACGCACTACTACAGCGTGAAGGGGACGGACGAGGACAAGACCGCCGAGGGCAGCAACTATAAGAACGACGGCGCGACCGGGAACCACGCGCTCGCCGCCGGCACCTATACGCAGGCGTCCGGCGATGAGGCGGTCGCGGTCGGGAACAAGGCGAACGCTTCCGGCAAGGAGTCGGTCGCGATCGGAAGCGGCGCGGCAGCGTCCGCCGAAGGCTCTGTCGCGATCGGCTCAGGCTCTACCTCGACGGTCGCCGCCGGGAAGGTGGGCTACGACCCGCTTACGAAGCAGGCCTCGACCGAAACGGGCTCCGCCTGGGTCGCAACAGGCGGCGCGGTTTCCTTCGGAAGCAAGGAGGCTGACATCACGCGCCAGCTCACGAACGTCGCAGCCGGCACCGAGGACACGGACGCCGTTAACGTCGCCCAGCTGAAGCGGCTCGAGGGTCAGATCGCCGAGGCGGGAAACCTCTCCTTCCAGGCGGACGACGTGACGGAAGCCGCGATCGAGAGGAAGTCCGGGACGACCCTTAACGTGATCGGTGACACGACCTACGAGACGAATTCGGCCGGAAAGACCGTCGTGAAGCAGCTCGGGAACGTCGTGACGAAGCAGTCGACCGCGTCGAACGGGAACCAGGCGATCCAGGTGTCGCTCGCCCGCGATCTCCACGACATCGACACGATCCAGGTGAACAAGAGCGTCACGGTCGGGGACACGGTGATCAATAACGACGGCCTCACGATCAAGAACGGACCGCAGATCACGAAGAACAACGTCGACATGGCGGGGAACCAGATCCATAACGTCGCGCCCGGCACCGCGGACACCGATGCCGTGAACGTCTCGCAGCTGAAGAAGTTCGGCGGGAACGTCCAGAACTCGCTGAAGCGCCTCGGCGACCAGGTGAACGACGTGAAGGACGAGTCCCGCGGCGGGATCGCCTCCGCCATGGCGATGGCGGGGCTTCCGCAGGCCTACCTCCCCGGGAAGAACCTCGCCGGTGCCGGCGTCGGCTACTTCAAGGGCGAGAGCGCGCTCGCGATCGGCATCTCCTCGATCTCCGACAACGGCTCCTGGGTCTTCAAGGTCGAGGGTTCCGGGAACACCGAGGGCGACTTCGGGGTCTCGGGCGGAATCGGCTACCAGTGGTAACGGGCGGCAGAAACGAATCGAATGAGGAAACTTGAAATGACTTATGGAAAATTCGCAGCTGCCGCCGCGGCAGTCTTCGCCGCAGTCGTTCTCGCCGGGTGCGCGGGAAGCGGCACCGTGATCAAGGACGACGGGACGACGGACGAGCCGAAGTGGCACAAGCCCTACGACGACGTGATCTTCAATAAGCACCTCGGCACGTTCCCGAACCTCCAGGGGTTGAAGGAGATCCGGAGCGGGATGACGAAGGACCAGCTCTACGAACTGATCGGCCGCCCGCAGTACCAGGACGGCTGGAGGCCGCGCGAGTGGAACTATCTTTTCCACTTCAATACGCCGGGCGTTGGCACGGACGGCGTCACGACCTGCCAGTACATGGTGCTGTTCGACAAGGACATGCGCGCCCGTTCCTTCTACTGGAATCCGGTGGATCCGAAGGACGCCGCCTGCCCGCCGCGGGAACCCAAGCCGAAGAAGCCTGCGCCAGTGGTAGTTCCGGCGCCTGTCGTCGTGCCGCCGCCCGCTCCCGCTCCGAAGCCCGCGCCCGCGCCTGTCATGAAGAGCTTCACGATCGGCGCGGACGCGCTCTTCAACTTCGATAAGAGCGACCCGCAGAACATGAAGCCGAAGGGACGCGAGGAGCTCGTGAAGCTCGCGGAGGAGCTCAAGCGCTTCACCCGGATCGACGCTGTCCGCGTCCGCGGCTATACCGACAGGCTCGGGTCGGTTCCGTACAACCTCGGGCTCTCGCAGCGCCGCGCCGACACCGTGAAGGAGTTCCTCGCGGAGCACGGCGTCCCGCGCGAGAAGATCGCGGCGATCGGCCTCGGGAAGTCGGAGCAGGTGAAGGCCTGCACGGGGGTCCGCCCGCAGCAGGCGCTCCGCGACTGCCTGCTTCCGAACCGCCGCGTCGTGGTTGACGTACTCGGCGTCGCGCCGCAGGTTGAGGCAACGCCTGCCGCTTCGAAGTAGTGTGGACAAGGGAAGGGGATCGGTCTTTCCCCTTCCTGATCCGCTTCAAGGCCGCTTCCGGCTGGAGATTTCCTGGGCTGGGGCGGCTTTCCTTTTGCCTCGTGGCCCGGGTATCTCCGTGCCGTTTCCCTCAAAGGGCTGTCCGCTTTCCTTATGGGCGAGGTTCGGAGACCCGTGCAGGGAGCCAGCGGGGCGCCGGGCTCTCTTCCGGAATCGAGAAGGCGGTTTCGAGGAAGAGGTCCGGAAGATGCATCCGGGTCCCGCCCCGCATCCGGGTGAGCCACGCGAAGGTCGGGAGGAGGACGGACGAGTGGACCGCGAATTCGGTGCCGTGTTGCAGGGCAAGTCCTTCCTTTGTCCAGGGGCCGAGCACGCGGTCCGCGTATTCGGGGGTCGAATTCACGACGCGGCAGGCGATGTCGACCGGGAGCCTCGGGAGGATGAACCAGCCGGTATCCGCGGTTGAGGTCTTCGCGATCCGGCCGAACGTGCGGGCCCAGGCGATGAGGAACGCGCAGATCCGCTCCCGGACCCGGAGGAGCGAGAGCGTCGCGAGACCGTAGCGGTCGGAGAGCGTGCAGAGCTCGCATTGCAGCGCGAACGTCCGCATGAGCTCCGGGTCCTCTTCGAGGAGCCGCCTGAAGCGCTTTTGGCTCAACGACGCGACCCGGGCGGGAACAAGCGCGTAGTAGCTCCCGATCGCCGGGTGCCGCGTGAAGAAGTTGAGGTGCCCGCAGGCGAAACGGCCCACCGGGGCAAGCCCAATCGGGCCCGTTTCGCTTCCCGCCTGGCGCGCGACGAGCCCCGAAAGCACGAGGACGATCCGGTCGATCGGCGCGTCGGGCGGCGTGATGTATGCGCCTTTCGGGAAGCTGTCCTCTGTCCCGTGCTCCCGGATCGCCCGCACGATCCGGTCATGGACCGGGTGCGAAATATAGGGGAAGACAGACGCGACCGGGCCGGTCCTCCAGTCCCACGCGGTGTCGTTCCGGTAGGCGCGCTTAAGGAGCTCGAGATCCGCGGCGCCATTCCTCACCGCTTTCATCAGGGCGCCTTCGTTCCGAGAAAATCCGAAAGGGCCTCTTCAAGCGTCCGGCTGCGGCTGACGGCACCCGGTTCCTCAGCCCTGAGGATCCAGTCCCAGACCGGTTCGAAGAGGGAAGGCTTCACGCGGATCGAGCGCCGCGCGGACTCGAGGTCCCTAGAGCGGCGCCATGCGGCGAGTTCGAGGTTGACCGACACCTCAGACGCGTTCACGACGCGGCAGATCTCGCGCCGCGCGACAGGCGAGGGGGCCGAGATCCAGCGCGCCCCGTCCGGATCGGTTTCAAAGTGCCCGAGCGTCGCGCACCAGGAGAGGAAGAAAGCCTTCAGCCGTTCGGACGTCTGGAGCTGCGGAAGCATCGCGAGCGAGAGCCTGTCCGACTGTCTCGCGAGCTCGAACTGCGTGCAGAGGAGCCATGAGAGCCCCGGGTCCTGTTCAAGGATCCGCCTCATGAGCTCTTGCGGCACGAGCGTGAGCTCGCATTCCGTCACCGCGTAGTAGCTCCCGAAGCAGGGCTGTCCCGAAAAGAAGTTGAGGTTCCCGAACGCGATCCGGCCGGGAAGAGAAATCGCGATCGCCCTGCCGGCGGAGCCGAGCGTCCTCGCGGAGACCCCGTTCTCGAGGAGCGCGAGGTCCGAGACGGGGCTCCCCTTTTGGACGAAGGCGCTTCCCGCCCGGTACCGGCGCCTGACGCCGATCCGCCGGACGAGGGCAGCGAGCTCCGGATGCAGGGCGTGCGTGACGAAGGGGAGCACCGGGATTTCGGACGGGTGCCTCGCATCCCAGCAGTCCCTTCTGCGGGCGATTGCCTCGTTCACGCTCGCGGTCCATGAAACGGCGGGCTGCATGGCTTCCGGTTTTCTCCTTGTATTCAGGCACAAGATTGCGGGCAATGGTATACCACAAAAGCAAGGAACGGGTTAACCCTTAAACGAAGGTATTAAGCATGTCCTAGTTCTTTCTGCCTAGACAGGGCATATTTCCCCAAGGAAAAGAAACCGTTCGGCTGCGGGTAAGAAGAAGCACCGGGCGGAACAGAAGAAGGACCCCAGGGCGGCATCGGAAGGTGAGGTTTCGGCTCGCATCCTTCCCGAGGGCCGCGAAGAATAGGAGAAGAGAGCATGACAAGCCAGATCCAGCGCCGCAATTTCCTCAAGTACGCCGCTGCCGGCACGGCGGCGGTCGCCGCAGGCGCCGCAATGAGCGGGACCGCCTCCGCCCAGATGAACCAGGACATCGACCCGAAGGTCGGCCGCTTCCAGGATAACGGCGTTCCCGCGGAGCTCAGGATCCGTAGCGACCGGCTCTCCGACGAGGCGATCCGGACGCTCGCCGCGCTCCCCTGCGCGTACCGCCCGATCGCGATCAAGTTCCTCGCCGTTCCCCCGAAGGTCTTCGGCTTCGACTATCCGCACACGACCGAGAAGAAGTCGCTCTGCCAGTTCGTGAGCATTGCGCAGAAGACGAACAAGGCCTTCTACATGACGATCGATAACGAGAACTGCATGGGCAAGATGGTGCTCGGCATGTGGGACGAGCCGCCGATCGGCGCCTCGGGCCAGGCGGGCTTCGACTTCGGCTGCTACCGCTCGCACGCTGCGAACTCCCGCGTCTACTACAACATCCCGCGCCTCATCAAGGGTACCTGCAACTACGTGATCTTCTCCCCGATCGAGCAGTGCAAGTTCAACCCCGACCTCGTGATCTTCGTCGGGGACGCCGATATGACGGACATCGTCCTCCGGGCGACGAGCTACATCTCGGGCGACATGTGGGAGTCCATCTCTACGAACGTCATCTCCTGCGCCTGGACCTACGTCCACCCCTGGATCACCGGGAAGGTGAACCACTTCGAGACCGGCTGCCACCACGGCATGGGCCGCCGCAAGGTTTACCCGAAGGGCCTCTCCATCATCGCGGTTCCCTACCAGAAGCTTGACGAGCTCGTCCTCGCGCTTCGCCAGATGGACTGGAAGCTCATTTCCTTCCGCCCGAACGAGAAGGACCAGACGATTCTCCGGAACCGCATGCGGAACTGGAACAACCTCGCGAAGATGATCGACAAGAACTCGTCCTTCGCGCTTCCCGAGAACAAGAAGAACATGTAAGGCCGTCCCCCGGCCGGTGACGGCCCCGGGGAAGGGGATTTCCCCGGGGCTCCGCCGCCCTTCAGGCGGTTTCCCGATACAGGCAGCCTGGCCGGCTGCCCTGGCGGTTTGAACAGAAAGGATCCGAGGTTATGGCGGGAAAGAGAATCGAAGTGGTCTCGAGCGAAGAGTATGAGGAGATGAAGGCCGAGCGGGAAGCGGAAGAGAAGGCTCCCGAAAGCCTTGATGAAATCGAGGCCAGGATCGAGGGAAGGCTTCCGGAAGAAACGCCGGAACCCGAACCTGCGTACCCCTTGAGCCTTTCGCGGCACGAGGTGGACGTCCTCGGGAACGCGCTTTCGCTCGCGCTCGCCTCGAGCTGGGTCTTTTCGCCTGACGAGACGATCGACGACGACGTGCGGCACGCGAACGAGGTGAGGGCGCTCCTGAAGCGCATCAACGCGACGCTCCCCGAGGAGCTCCGTCAGGGCTGCGTCTCGGGGAAGTTCCTGCCGGAAGGTTGGGGCGACATCTACATCGACAGCATGTACCGGATCGACACGAAGCTGATGGGGCCCGCGATCGCGGTCGCGAAGTTCAAGAAGACGCCCGAGATCGTGAGCTTCAGGCTCTTCGACCCGGTCTCCTACCCGAACGCCCGCTCGATCAACGACTGCCTCGGGGACGAGGTCCCGAACGGGGACATTTCGAAGGTGGAGGAGGTCTCGTCCCTCACGCAGGACGAGAAGACCGCTTTTGCCGAGGCGATCAAGGAAGCCTGGGCGAACTGGTACTAGTCCAGGGCTAAAAGAGTTTTCAAGGATTCAGGGCCGGCGCCTGAAGAGAGGCGCGGGCATTGGTGTTTTTTCTAGGAGGAAGAATCATGGCATCCATTTCTCGCCGCGGGTTCCTTGGCGCAGCGGCGGCCTCAGCCGCGGCATTCGTTCCGGGCGCGGCCGGCGCACTCACCGAGAAGGCCCCGCGCAAGTGGGACGAAACGGTCGAATACCTCATCGTCGGCACCGGGTTCGCGGGGCTCGCCTCCGCAATCGAAGCCCATACGCTCGGAATGAAGAACGTCGTCGTGATCGAGAAGATGGCGTTCCCGGGCGGAAACTCCGTGATCAACGGGGGCGCCGTCGCCGCAGCCGGCACCGACATGCAGGAAAAGGCCGGGATCAAGGATTCCGCGGACCTCCTCTACAGGGACATCCTGAAGGCGGGCGGCGGCATCGCGCACCCGGACCTCGCACGCCACATCGCGGACGAGTCGGTTGAGAACTTCTACTGGCTCCGCGACAAGATCGGGGTCAAGTTCGCCGCGGTCACGTACCATGGCGGCCACTCGGTCAAGCGCAGCCACTCGAACACGGCGCACCAGGGCTCGGGCTTCATCGAGCCGATGCTGAAGGTGTGCGAAAAGTACGGGATCCCGATTCGCATGCGCACCTATCTCGAAGCCCTGATCGAGGACGAAAAGGGCCGCGTGGTCGGAGCGAAGATCCGCGAGGGTTACGTCTTCCCGAAGGAAAAGTCGGGGAAGGTGAAGTACGTCCGCTCGAAGAAGGGCGTGATGCTCGCCTGCGGGGGCTTTGCCCAGAACGTGAAGATGCGGATGAGCCACGATCCCCGCCTCACCTCGGCCTTCGGCTCCACGAACCACCCGGGCGCGACCGGGGAAGGCATTCAGGAAGCCCAGTTCCTCGGCGCGAACACGGTCCACATGGACTGGATCCAGCTCGGGCCCTGGACGAGCCCGGACGAGCAGGGGTTCGGCCTCTGCCCGCTTCTCACGGAGCCCCTCGTCGGCTACGGGCCGATGGTGGACCCCAAGACCGCGAAGCGGTTCGTGATGGAGACCGGGAACCGCAAGGTGCGCGCCGACGCAATCGTCGCGATCGGGCATCCGGTCGTGATGTACGCGTGCGAGAAGAACATCATGAACCAGGCGGTCGGGAAGAACCTCTCCGAAAAGATGTGGGCCGAGCTCCAGAAGTCGGGCGTCGTCCACAAGTTCGCGACCCTGAAGGAACTCGCCGCTTTCTACAATATCCCGTACGACGCCCTCCAGGCCCAGAACGAGAAGTTCAACGGCTACATGAAGGCGATGAAGGACCCGGACTTCAACTGCAAGTTCTTCAAGGACGGCGTCCCGAACACCGAGGCGAACGGGCCGTTCTACGGCTGGAGGCTCTGGCCGCGCGTCCACCACTGCATGGGCGGGCTCGAGATCAACAACAAGGCGCAGGTGCTGGACGCCCGCGGGAACGTGATTCCGGGGCTCTACGCTGCGGGTGAGGCGACCGGCGGCGTGCACGGCATGGTGCGCCTCGGAACCGTCGCGGTCGCGGACTGCATGATCTTCGGGCGGACTGCGGCCCGCACGGCGAAGGCCTACAAGCCCGCCTAGCGGTCCTGTACCGGGGAGGGAAGGTCTAAGGCTCCCCCCCGGTGCTTTTCCCTGGAATCCTGCTTCAGCCGGACGGCATCAACTGAACAGCCGCCCGGCTTTCATTTTTCGGGTAGCTTCCTTTTCAGTTTCAGGAACTCAGAACGTCGGGACAAGAGCCTTCTGTTCAAAGAACTGCACGGCGAACTTGATAATTAGACAGTTAACTGTCCATTTAATTTTTAAATAGGCAGTTGACTGTATGAAAGCGGTTTGCCTAGCAATTGTGTCCCGCCCAAGTGCTCTGCCCGAGAGAGCCCGGACTATTTCAGAAACCTTTTTTGAAATCCGGGAGAATGGGGCATCAGGCGCGAGCTTGCTGATCCAGAAGCCTTTTCTGCCTATGACTTCGGACAGTTCCATTTTTCCATTTTGTTATACAGTTAACTGTATAATATAGAATAATATATACAGTTAACTGTATAAAACCTAGATGCTTTCAAATTTCCCGCACTGGAAAGGGGAAGATGATGGAAGACGGAGAGATTGAGAGGCTGATCGTCCGGATGCGCCGGACCGGATACGATACCCAGGACTGCGAAGTGAAGGAGGCCGTTCGGGACATCCCGAAAACACTCCCGGAAACGATATCGGCCTTTTCCAACCTGCGGGGCGGGCTGATCATTCTCGGGCTGTCTGAAAAAAACGGCTTCAAGCCTGCTGCCGGCTTTGACGCGGAACGGACCTGCAGCGCCCTTCAGGCGGCAGGCGACAAGCTGGAACCGATGGTCCGGATGGAAGTCGAAAAGGTCCCGTTTGAAGGCAGCGTCATCGTCGTTGCACGGGTGCCGGGGCTCTCTCCGCAGGAAAAGCCCTGCTACATAAGGAATCGCGGACAGTATGAGGGTTCCTTCATCCGTTCAGGAGACGGGAACCGGCACCTTACCCCGTACGAGGTCGACCGCCTGAAGGAATCGAGAGTGCAGCCGCAGCACGACCTGGAGCCCGTTGAGAAAGCGTCGATGGCGGATCTCGATCCCGTGGTGGTCAGCGCCGTGCTCCGTCGTGCGAGAAGCCTTTTCCCGAGAGTCTTCGGGCGGCTTTCGGATGAGACCATACTGGTGCAGCTCGGCTGTGCCGTCCGGGTCGGAGGCGTGCTTCGCCCGACGCTCGCAGGGCTCCTCTCGGCAGGGCTCTTTCCCCAACAGTATTTCCCGCGGCTCGAGGTCGTGTTCACGGTGTTCCCGGGGACTTCGAAGGCAGGGGATCCGGCAACCGGGCGACGTTATGTCGACTCGAAGGAGCTCGTCGGCTCGATCCCCGTCATGCTGATGGACACTCTTGCCCTCGTCACGCAGCGCATGCGCACCGGGGCGGTCGTGAAGGGAGGCTTGAGGGTGGAGACGCCTGACTATCCCATCGTCGCCGTGCGGGAAGCCGTCGTGAACGCCCTGCAGCACCGGGACTATTCCCCGGAAGGCCGCGGGACGCACGTGCAGGTCAACATGTATTCGGACCGCCTTGAGATCACCAATCCGGGAGGTCTTTACGGCGCGACGACGATAGAGTCCCTCGGAAAGGAAGGCATTTCCTCCACGAGGAACGAATTCCTTTCGCGCCTTCTCACTTATGCGCCCTACGAGGACGGCTTCGTCGTGGAAAACAAGGGCACTGGGTTCATGACGATCGAAGCGGCGCTCGACGCCGCGCAGATGCCGCCGCCCCGGGTCCGGAATTCCCTCACTTTCTTCCAGATTACCTTTGACCAGAGGAAGGAAAACGAAGGAGGCTTTTCCGGCAGTTCCGGGAAAAGCCTGGACGAGGCGATCCTCAACGCCTTCAGCAAGGAAACAAGCCTTTCCGTGAAGGAACTCACGGTGATGTCCGGCCGCTCCCGCCCCAGCATCTCCCAGCACCTGAGAAAGCTTGTGGGTGAGGGGAAAATCGAGCCACTCGAAGCGCCGAAAAGCCCGAAGCAGCGTTACAGGCTTGTCCGCAAGGCGGAGGAAAACTGACCGGAAATCGTTTTCTAGAAGAAAGAGCCCTCGAGGGGCCAGTTGCCGGAAAGCAGGTCCTTCATCATGAGGTTGACGCTTTCCCAGCGTTTCCCACCTTCCGGAATTCTGTGAACCGCACGGCAGACATGCGAGAGCTGCCCGGTGACTGTCTTCCGTCGTTTCCAGATACGGAAAAGGCCGCGGGAATCCCCTGGCTTTAAAACCAGGGATCCCCGCGGCCTTACTGAAGCCCTTTCAGAAATGCCGCGTAAGGAAAAGTTCCCCTGCGTGGCTTCCTGACTGGAGCGAGCTCCTTAGTCCTTCAGCCCAAGGGCGGTCTTCGCCGCGATCCGGCCGAAGGTCGTCACGTCAGCGGTCGCGTTCCCGCCGAGGCGGTTCGAGCCGTGGATGCCGCCGGTCACTTCGCCCGCGGCGTAGAGGCCCTTGATCACCTTCCCCTGCTTATTGAGGACGCGGGCATGGGTGTCGATCAGGAGTCCGCCCATCGTGTGGTGAATGGACGGCGCGCGCGGGGTCGCGTAGAACGGGCCCTTCTCGATCTTCTTATCGAAGAGCTTGCGGCCGAACTTCGGATCGTTCTTCGCCTCGACCTGCTTGTTGTACTCGGCGACGGTCTCCTCGAGGTTCTTCGGCGGGACGCCGATCTTCTTCGCGAGCTCGGCGAGGGTGTCCGCCTTGTAGATGCGGCCGATCTGGACAAGCGTCTCCATGTCCTCGTTGAAGGAGTTGGTCTTCTCGACGATCTGGCTGTCGTTGATGTCGTAGCACATCGCGCCGGGCTGCTTCTTGATCGCGGCGACGAACACGTCGCGGCGGGCGTCTTCCTTCACGAAGCGCTGGCCGTTCTTGTTCACGTCGATCACGTCGTCAAGGCCGGACATCTTGCGGGCGCGGCCCTGGAGCGTGCCTGAGCCCGGGGTGGCAAGCGGGTAGACCTGGACATAGTTCATGCCGGTCGTGTCCGCGCCGATCCTCCGGGCCATGACGATGCCGTCCCCGGTCGCGCCGGGCTGGTTCGTCGACACCATGTCAGGCGTGAGGACAGGGGAGGACTCCTGGCGCATCTTCTTGTTCTGCGAGTAGCCGCCGGTCGCGAGGATCACGCCGTTCTTCGAGTTGAACGCGTACTTCCCGCCGATCGTGTCGGTCGCGCGGACGCCGACAACCTTGCCGTTCTTCACGATGAGGCTCTCGGCCTTCATGCCGGTGATGATCTTCACGCCCTGCTTCGTCGCGGCCTTGAGGAGCGGCTCGATCAGGGCGTTCCCGGCCGGGGCGTCAAACTGGTGCGTGCGCTGCCAGAGGGCGCCGGCGCCCTGGGAGACGCGGTCGCGGACAGGGGCGCCGAGGCCCTGCAGCCAGTCGAGCGTTCCCTTCACGTGGAAGGCGTAGGTGCGGATGAGCGGGATCTTCCCGACCTTGTCGCCGCCGTTGTAGGTCTGGAGGGCGTGCCACTCGGGGCAGTCGAAGAGGGACTTCGAGCCGCTCTTGAGATAAGCCTCGTACTTCTCCTTCACGTCCGCCATCAGCTTCGCGTGCTCCGCGTTCGCGGGCTTCTCGCTGATCGCCTTCACGACCGCGTCCTTCAGGGTGTCCGTCATCGGGAGCTTCGCCTGGCGGGCCGGGTCCGCCGCGTTGAAGGCCGAGGCGCAGCGGAGCGTGTTCCCGCCGATCACCGGCATCTTCTCGATCACGATCACCTTACGCTTCGCGCCTTCGGTCGCGGTGACCGCGGCCGCGAGCCCGGCGCCGCCGGAACCGACGATCACGAGATCAGCCTTCTCGGTCTTCACGCCCTTCGGGGCGCGCTTCTTCGGGACCGGGGTCTGGAGGAGCGAGAGGTCGCCGCCCGCCTGCTTCACGGCGTCGCCGACCGCCTTCTTGAAGGCGGCGGAAGTGACGGTGGCGCCCGAGACGCTGTCGACATTAAGGGTCTGGTACTTCTCGATTTCGCTGGTTAGGCGCTCGACCGCCATTCCGCCCATCAGGCGGGTCTCGCGGAGCTCAGGCGTCTTGATGTCCTTGATCCGGTGCTCGTCCACCGTGACCTCGACATTCACCCAGCCGTTGGAGCCGTAGGCCTTCGCCTTGTAGGTGCCGGGCTTGTAGGTGGGGAGGGCCTTCGCGGCCTTGCCGCCGTTCTTATCCTTCGCGACCGCGGACTTCACGGCGGTCATGATGGCGTTCGACGTGACGGTGGCGCCCGTGACCGCGGCGACGTCAGCCTTCCCGGCCTTCACGATCGCGCCCGGGATCGCGTCGATCGCCTTGCTCCCGATTCCCTTCGTTTCCTGGTTCTTCAGGACCTTGACAGCCTTCACGACGCCTTTTTCAACCGTGACCTGAACGGCGACCGGTCCGTTGTGGCCCGCGACGCTCTCTGTGTAGGTAGCCGCCATCGCGGGCGCCACCGCCGCAGCGACCGCGACCGCGATAAGAGTCTTCATTTTCATGACACTTCTCTCCAAACTGCTATTTGTGAACACAAATTCCGGCATCAGAAGCCGGAGAGGAAAATTCCGGTTCGGCTGGGATACCAGTGATTCGGTGGCGAATTCTAGGCCGGAATCATAAATTTGCAAGTTCAGTTCCTAAAATGGCACGCGCCTCGCGAAAGAGGGAAAGGGAGGCCGTTTGTTGAAAAAATAAAACACGTTTTTCAAAGTAGCCGAAACACTGCCTTTCCCTTTCGGGAGAGCTGCCTGCGAAGACTGCCCCTTCCTTCTGCTCGGTTTTGTTCTTCCGTCCGGTTTACCCACGCAGGATGGCTTCCTCTAGAACAGGGAATCAATTAGAAGAAGGCCGGGGCAGGTTCCCGCGGTTTCTCTGGATTCCGTTACCGAAATCCGGCCTTTCGAAAACGCGATTTGAAAAATACAGGAAGAGGTTCGGCGGGATCTATCCGAAAACGATAGTGCGGCACTATTGGAAATTGGAAGCAACAGCGGCGGATCCTCCCGAAGCTGCGAGGGAGAAGGTTGGTCAGGACGAGGGGGCAGGGGCTATCCGTTCTCCTTCCTGGCGTCCGTTCCGTTTTTCTTCGCCCACTCGCGCGGGGACTTTCCGTAGAACGACCGGAAGGCCTTGTAGAAGTTGCTCGTGTTCGGGTACCCCGTCATGAGGGAAACCTGCTCCACCGGGAGGTCGGTTCCCGCGATGAGGCTCGAGGCCCGCTCCATCCGGAGCTTCAGGAGGATCTCGGAAAAGGTCTTCCCGGTTTCGTGGCGAAGGAGGGTCGAAACGTAGTTCGGGTGGTAGCCGAAGCGCTTCGCGCAGTCCGTGAGCGTCACGCGGTCGGGGCGCTCCCCCATGAAGCGGACGATCCGCTCCGAGGGGTTCTCCTCTTCCTTCCCGGGGGCGGAATCCCGGGACTCGCGGGCGACCAGCATGAGAAGGGCGAGCGCGAGGGGCTGCAGCACCTCCTGCGTGTCCTCCCTCGGGTTCGCGTACTCCACCGCCATCAGTTCGAGAAGCTGCCGGATCCGGCGCGAGTCGCGGAACCGCACCCGGATGAATTCTCGGACCATTCGTCCGCCCGCGGGGCGAGGAAGAACCGGAAGAGCCTCGGGTCGCCGGAGAGCGCGGGGAAAAACGTCCTGAAGAAGGCGCCCCGCTGGAAGAGCACGCCGACGATCACGATCTCCTTCGCGCTTTCGGCCGAGAGCGCGTACCCGGCGTAGGGCTGCCCGATGTAGCACTCGTTCTCGTGAACGGTGATCCGGTTGTCGAACCGGTAGCTGAGCGCCCCGTAGTCGCCCCGGTAGGCGAAGTTGAAGAAAAAGAAGTCCTGGCGGTGGAAGAGCTCCCGGATCACGGGGCCCTTGTGGACGCAGACCATGATCCGCTCGTCAGGCCTTCCGGGCCAGGCGTAGGTCTTCTCGCGCGGGCTTCTGGCCGGAACCCGGAGGAACTTCCAGTCGCGCCTCGCGAAGGCAGCGCCAAGCGTTTCGAAAGCCTTTTCAAGCACGGCGTCCCGCATGTCTCGCGCCTCCTTCCCGGACTGCGGCAGGATCGGGGAAATCTGAGAATTCGCCGCATGTTTTCTTAAGATTCAGCGCTGATTTTAGCCCCCTCCGAACCTACCATTTGCCCTGTCAGAAGGCAGGGGACGCCGAAGAAACCGGGCGAAGGACCGGACGAGGCGCTCCCTCAAGAGATTCCAGTTGCGGAGATCGAGGGAGAACGAAAATGCGCGGCTTTGACTATTACATTCCGACCCGGCTTCTTTTTGGCGCGGGGCGGCTCGGGGAACTCGGGGACCAGAAGCTCCCCGGGAAGAAGGCTTTCGTCGCGATGAGCTCGGGGAAGAGCCTCAAGGCGAACGGGTGGCTCGCGAAGCTTGAGGGGGAGCTGCGGCGGGGCGGCGCCGACGTCGTCGTTTACGACAAGGTTCGTCCGAACCCCACGGTGCGCCAGGTGATGGAGGGGGCAACCGAGCTTAAGGCCGCAGGCTGCGACTTCGTGGTCGGGTTCGGCGGCGGGAGCGCGATGGACGCCGCTAAGGCGATCGCGTTCGCCGCGACGAACCCCGGGGACCTCTGGGACTATTCGTCCAGCATGACGGGCGGAAAGAAGGATCGGGTCGCCGATCCCCTTCCGATCGTCTGCGTCACGACCACGGCCGGCACCGGGTCCGAGATCGACCCCTGGGGCGTGATCACCCGCGAGGAGACGAACGAGAAGTCCGGGTTCTTCTCAGGCGACTCCATGTACCCGGTGCTTTCCGTCGTCGACCCGGACCTCATGATGACTGTGCCGCCCGAACTCACCGCGTTCCAGGGGATGGACGCATTCTTCCACGCTTCCGAAAGCGTGATCAACGCGAAGAACCACCTGATGGGCGAAATGTTCGCGCTGAAGGCGGTGGAGCTCATCGCCGCGAACCTCCCGACCGCCGTCCGCCACGGGGACGACAAGGAGGCCCGGGGGCGCGTCGCGCTCGCGAACACGCTTGCCGGCTTCTACATGCGCTGCACCTCGGCCCACTCGCTCGAGCACGCGCTCGGCGGCGCCCACCCGAACCTCCCGCACGGGGCCGGGCTCATCATTATCGCCCACGCGTACTACGAGTTCTTCGCTTCCCGGAAGGCGTGCGAAGGGCAGATGGTGAAGATGGCGCGGGCGATGGGGGTCGAGGGGGCAAGCTCGGGCGAGGACTTCGTCCGCGCGCTCGACCGCCTGATCGAGGGGTGCGGCGTCGCGAACCTCAGGATGAGCGACTACGGAGTCCGGCGGGAAGAGCTCGCGGCGCTCCCCGCGATCGCGAGGAGAATCGGGGGCGGCGACATTTCGGCCGATCCCATCCCGCTCTCGGACGAGGACTTCCTCGCGATCTACGAGAAGTCCTACAGGTAGATTAGGGAGGAGCGGGAGGCGGGCGGTTCTCCGCGCCTTCCTCCCGCACTTCCCTGCGGGAACGACACGAGGGAGGGAATGAAAGGAAATGATGACCGAGCTTGAGAAACTCGACGCCGGGCTCGAGTACTGCTTCACGGATCCAGGGGTGGAAGCCCGGAAGGCAGGGGCCGCGTCGCTCTGCCGCGAGCTCAACGCGGTGCCGCACACGGACCGCGCGAGGCAGGAGCCCCTCATCCGGAAACTCTTCGGGAAGGCGGGCCGGAACCCGGTCGTCCTCGCGAACTTCCAGTGCGACAACGGGAAGAACATCCGGGTCGGGGACGAGTTCCTCGCGAACTACAACGTAACGATCCTCGACATCGCCCCGTGACCGTCGGGGACTACTGCATGATCGGGCCGAACACCCTGATCACGACGGTCTTCCATCCGCTTTCGAGGAAGGGGCGCCGAGCGAGGCTCGCGCGGGCATTGCCCGTGGTGATCGGGGATGACGTCTGGATCGGGGGCGGATGCGTTATTCTCCCGGGCGTGACGATCGGGAACAACGCCGTGATCGGAGCCGGGGCGGTCGTGACCCGCGACGTTCCGCCGAATTCCGTCGTCGTCGGCGTGCCTGCCCGGAAAGTGAAAGACCTGGAACCTGAAAATGACTGAGACGCTAATTGGCCGTTTATCTGAATCTGTTAAATCTATCGCCCGCACAGATTCGAGATTTATTCGATCTGAGACCGGCCTCGCAGGCGAGGTTCCGGATCAGTCAGGCGCCCAACGGTAACTTCTTTTCCAGCGGCGCCTTTTTCTCGATCCCGAACCGGGCGTCGGAAACATTCCTTGTTTCGAGGCGGTGTCGGAACGGAAGGACAGAATCAACGCCCCGCTCCGTTCGACGCACTGAACCGGACAATCCGCCGTTCTTTTTCGGAGAAAACAAGCGCAGAGCATACGATGCGGTCTTCTTTCGCGGTGCTCCCGTACCGGCGCTCGCGGATCTGGTTCTGCCCTGCAAGAAGCAGCTTCTCAGGATCGTCCCCTTCCCGCGCGAACTTAAACTCCATCACCCATCGGCAGGCCCCTGCGACGACTTCGAGATCGCTGCGTCCAAGGGCTCCGTGGACTTCGGAGACCGGGGCAAGCCCGATTCCGGAGAGGAACACGGACACAAGAGCCCGAAGAGACGCTTCGTTTCTGACCGGGTAGCTTGCGTAGTCCACTGCGATAAGCGCACGGTTCAGCTCTTTCACGAAGCTTTCTGTTTCGCCCTTCTTCATGGCGTCGAGGATGTTTCCTGCTCCCACCTCAGCCAGGTTCTTCTTTCGGAGGAGCTCCGAGGTGTAGAGCTGCGCCATGGATTCCGCCACTTCACGATTCGGGTATCCGAGGTAGAGCACCTGGGGTGTTGAAGACCTGATGGTGAGATAGCCCGCCTGGGTGAGAAGCACGGTGTCAGTAAGCGTGTCCCAGTCGGATGACGCCGCGAAATCGCTCGTCTGCACGGAACGGATGGCTTCGTAGCGAAGCGGATTCCCGAGTGAATGCCGCTTCAGGTACTGGGCAAGCACGGCGGGTTTCCCGCCGCTCTCAAACCAATAGTTCCTGAAGCCTCTCTGCGGCCGGTAGAGAAAGAGAAGCGTTGACCATGGGACGAAGACGTGGGTGGAAGCAAGTTCATCGAAGCAGTACCCGTCATACTGGAGCTGCATCCTTCGAATGAGTTCGTCCTCGTCCATCCCAAGGACTTCGGAAGCATGCCCAAGGCTTTCCCCGAAATACCGGCGCAGTTCCTCTTCCGTATAGCCAAGAAGCGTTCCGTAGGCCGGGTCGAGCGAAATGTCGACGAGGTTGTTCATCGCGGAAAAGATGCTGGTCCGCTGGAAGCGGGTGATGCCGGTGATGAAAAGGAACCGCAGGGCCCGGTCGAATTTCTTCAGCACCGCGTAGAAGCTCGAAAGCTGCTTCCGGACACTGTCGAAAAGAGCCTTGTCATGGAGGCACGCCGTGAGCGGCGCGTCGTATTCGTCGACGAGAACCACGAGCGAATTGACAGGCCTCTCGCTCAGCCATTGCCGGAACAACCGCAGGGGCTCTGCTGATTGGTCGGGAACTGTGGGAAGAGCAAATCCCGCTTCCCGAATGCTGTCCTCAAGGAAGAGGCCGAGGGATTTCTGGAAAACCGCCGGATTCTCCTCGACAAGCAAATCCGAAAAATCAAGCCTGAGGACATCGTAGGTCCTGTCCATCCAGGTTTTCTCGATCGCTAGGCCTCCGAACTCCCTTGTTCCATGACGGAACAGGGATTCGAGAGTCGAGACCAAAAGCGATTTCCCGAACCGCCGGGGACGGGCCAGAAAATAACGGCTGCCTTCCGCGGTGAGCCTCGCGACAAGATCAGTTTTGTCAACGTAAACCTTGCCCTGGGCCCGCAGAAGGTCAAAGGAAGAGAGGCCGATTGGAAGCTTCTGGATCACTGTCGCCATGGATTGCTCTTCGATTAGATAGGCATTCTTGATTTTAGGTGATGAGGGGGATCATGAGTGACGCTGCCAGGCCGGGTTCCGCTTTCTCTCCGTCACGGCTTATCTGCTTGGGGCAGGACAATTCAGTCACTTCAATCGATTTTGGGAGGATCAGGCTCGAACGAGGGAGAATCGGCCGAACGCGACACTCCCCGCTGCCTTAAATTGCATGCTCCATACGAATTACGGTACGGAAGAAATCAGTTTTGAGGAGAAAGACATGGCAAGGCCCTTTGTCACCTGCTTCATGATGGCGACGGCGGACGGCAGGATCGACTGCAAGATGCTGGAGAAGATCGAGAGCACCGGATACTACGAGACGCTCGACGCCCTCGGCTGGGACACGATGATCGAGGGGCGGGTCACCGGCGTCCTCGAGCTAGCGGAAGGAACCTGGGCGCCCCGGAACCCGGAGAAAATCGGGAAGCCCTGCTTCTGGAAGGCGCGCGAGTCCTGTAAGTGGCAGGCGGTTGCGGATTCCCGCGGCACGCTCGCGTGGAGCGAAAAGGAACGTGAGAACAGCCGCGTCTGTCTCCTCTCCGAAGCGGCGAGCGCCGAGTACCTCGATTACCTGAGGAAGCTCGGGATCTCGTACGTCGTCGCGGGGAAGGACCGTGTTGACCTCGGCAAAGCGCTCGAGATCCTCGCGCGGGAGTTCGGATCCAGGCGGGTTGTCGTTTCGGGGGGCGGTCGCCTCAATGGTGCCTTCCTCCGCGCTGGGCTGATCGACGAAGTGGTCGTGGTCTATGGCCCCGCGGTCGACGGACGCGAGGGGGGCACCGCGGTCTTCGACGGATTCCCGGCCGGCACTACCGAACCCGTGCGGCTGAAGCTCAAGGACATCGCGCGCCTTTCGGACGACTCGGTCCGGATCACGTGGAGCGTTCCGAAGGAAGCCCGGGAATAGGGAGCGGTTTCTTCCTCCCGCGGGGGAGAGGGGACTTTCCTCTGCAGTGAACGAAATCCCCTCCCGGGGAGCAGGCTCCGGAAGGGGACTTGAATAGAAGAAAGGCGGCCTCGGAGGCCGCCTTTTCATTCCCTTTAGGCCAGCCTTCTCGGGAAGATCTTCCAGCGGAGAAGGCGGCAGCCGCACGAAGGGTAGCGACTACTTCGCGATGAAGCGCGCGGGTTCCGGCGTGTCGAACGAGACGACGGTCGAGGTGAACCCGGCCTTCTCGACCGCGGCGCGGCCGCGTTCGCTCGTGATGAAGTTCGCGCCCTTCTGGAGGAGCTTCCCGTGGTCAAGCACGCGGCGCCCGGCGACCCAGGTGTAGACCGCCTGCTGCCGGTCGAAGTCGAACACCGTGATGTCGGCGTCGGCGCCTTCCGAGAGGTGGCCCTTGTTCACGAGCCTCAGGTGGCGCGCGGCGTTGACGGAGGCCTTCACGACGAATTCGGGGAGCGTGAGGGCTCCGAACCGGACGAGCGAAAGCCCCATCGGGATGATGACGTTGCGCGGGATGCAGCCGCCGTCCGTGCAGAGGGAGTCGACGACGAAGGACCCGTCCTCGCGCTTCGCGGTCGCGATGAGGAAGCGGGACGCGGCCGGGTTCACCGGGAAGGAGCCCGCGGTCTTCGTCCCCTTCGCCTTCCAGTGATCAAGCGCCGCCTTCCCCTCGAGGAGCTCGGACACCGTGCCGTTGTCGCGGATCACGAAGAGCTTCCCGGCGAGGATCGCGCCCTCGATCCCCTTCATGTCCTCCGAGAACCCGTAGGTCCTGAGGCAGTTGCAGGTGACGTGGTCCGTGCAGTGGCCGTCGGAGAGGTCGCAGGCGAGGATCGTGCCGTTCAGCGGGCTGATGTAGGACTCGCACCAGATGTTCGGGTGCGCGCGCAGGAGGCTGAGCGCCTCTTCGGCTTCGTCCACCACCGGGTTCACGCGGC
Organism: uncultured Sutterellaceae bacterium; assembly: GCA_902797695.1. Taxonomy (GTDB): domain Bacteria; phylum Pseudomonadota; class Gammaproteobacteria; order Burkholderiales; family Burkholderiaceae_F; genus Mesosutterella. The sequence goes on along the minus strand of CADBTW010000014.1, from coordinate 9,046 downwards.
CGCGGCAGTATGCGTTGATGTGGGCGAGGTGGAGCGGGAGGTCCCCGATCCCGTTCACGACCTCGCGGACGCCCTTGATGTTCGAGCCCGCGGTGCTCGAGCCCGCGTGCCAGGCGACGTAGGAGTGGTGCTGGGGCGCGAGCCGCACGAGCTCAAGCTCGGTCTCGAGCGCGACAGGCCAGTGGCCGCCCATGATCTTCACGCCGATCGCGCCGGCGTCGAGCGACTCGTCGATCCACTTCCCCATCTGCCCGGAGGTCGGGGATTCGGTCCCGAACTGGCGCATCGGGGAGAAACCTTCCAGCATCGCGACGTTGATCCCGCAGCCGTAGGAGCGGGTGTCCTCGATGATGGAGCGGACAGGACCCGCCATGTCGAGGCAGGTGGTGACGCCGGAGAGGGCCGTCATCCGCTGGCCGTAGGGCGAGCCGAACTCGGCCCCGAGGTGGAGGTGCGGGTCGATGACGCCCGGGGTGAGGACGAGACCCGTGAGGTCGACGGTCTCGCGGGCTTCGCCTGCGAGCCCGGTCCCGACCGCCGCGATCTTCCCGCCCTCAACGGCGACGTCCGCGACGCGGTCAATGTTATTCACCGGGTCGACCACGCGGGCGCCCTTCAGCAACAGGTCAAACATTCGAGAATCTCCTTCTTTAGGTACGTCTAGTAAGTCCTGAAAATCCTTGCCACTTCCGCGGCGTCGCCCGGGTACTTCGCGAGCGCGAGCTGCAGCAGCACGCGGGCCTTCTGAGGCGAAAGCGTCCCCGCCGGAATGAACCCCGCGTCGCTCCACCGGTCGAGGCTCCGGAGCACGGGCCCGGTCGGGGTCCGGGAAGCCCGGACCACGACGACCCCCTTCGAAGCCGCGTCGAAGAGCGCCGCTTCCATCTTCTTCGAGATGGTTCCGTGGCCGCATCCCGCGTGGACGATTCCCTCTGCGCCTGCTTCGACCGCGGCCCGGACGAAGAGCCCGTCGTCCCCCGCGTGCGCGAGGACGATGTCGACCCTCGGCGCCCCGGAGGAGAAGTCGTCAGGCGAAAACTCGGTCTCCGCCGTGTGGGGCTTCTCGACCCGGGTGACGAACTCGACCTCGTCCCCGACCACGAACCCGAGCGCGCCGTACTCCGGCGCCCGGAACGTTTCGACCGAGATCGAGTTCGACTTCATCGTCGAGCGGGCCGCGTTGATGACCCCGTTCAGGGTGATGAGGATACCGCGGTCTGCGGCCCCTGGGCACGCCGCGACCCGGACAGCGTTCAAAAGATTTAGAGGACCGTCAGCCGACAGGGCGGAAGAGGGCCGCATGGAGCCCGTGAGGACGACGGGCTTCCGCGTCTCGAGGACGAGATTGAGGAAGTACGCCGTCTCCTCCATCGTATCGGTCCCGTGTGTCACGACCGCGCCCGCGACCTCGTCCCGCGCGAGAGCGGCGTCAATCGCGCGGGCGAGCTTCACCCAGGTCGCCTCGTCGATGCAGCTTGACGGGATGTTCGCGACGGGGACGATCTCGATCTCGGCGACATCAGAGATCGAGGGGACTGAGGCGAGGAGCGCTTCGGGCGTGAAATCCCTGATCGCATAGTTCGTGAGCTGGGTCGAACTCGCGGCCGAGCTCACGATCGTGCCACCGGTTGAGAAGATGGCTACCTTTGGTCTTTGCATGGACTGGTCCGGAAGTGAAATCGTGTTGCCCCCTCATTCTGCGCCGGTTCCCCGGGGGCAGGCTTGAAGGGGGCTTCGCGCCTGCCCCGGGGAGCTTCCCGTCAGCGCATGAAGACCGCGAGGAGAACCACGGCGAGCAGCATCGGGAGCGCGGTGCGCTTCACGACGTCGAACGGGTTCGCGTGGGCGAGGCCCGCGACGAGGATCGTGATCCCGGCGATCGGGGAGGGCGTGCCGCCGGCGGCGCCGGAAAGGAACGCGAGCGACCCGAGGCAGTGGACCTGCATCCCGAAGTCGGCGGCTTTCGGGGTCACGGCGCTGTTGAACGCCATCGGGCCCGCGTCGCCGCTTCCCCTTGATGACGGAGAGGACGAAGGGCCCGATCGAGCCGCCCCACTGGGCGATTTCCTTCGACTGGATCATGAGCGCCGTGAGCCCCTCGATGAGGCCGGAAGCCTTGAGCCCGGCCGCGAGCACCCCGGCCGCGATGATGATCCCCATGATCTCGCGTACGAGTCGCCCATTGTCGCAGCAGAGCGCGAACACCTGCACGTTCCTGTTGAAAAGCGACACCCGGTTCGGCTACGTCCCTTTCTCCTTGCTTTCCCTCCCTTGAACGAACGGCCTATGGCCTTAATCTTAGGGAGATTCCGTCGATTCAGGAACGGGAGGCGCCGCGCTTTCCCCCGGGTTCTGCGGTCAAAGGGAAAAGTATTCGCTTTCAGATTTCCGGCAGGTAAAATGATTCCGAAGGGGCACACCAATCCCCGCCAGGCCAGCCGCTCCGGCGCATGCATCGCGAATCCGGGGAACTGACGTCCAACAATAGGAGACCACTCATGTCCGTTTACAAGATCATCGATGTCGAGGGTATCGGCGAAGCGTACGCGAAGAAGCTGCTCGAAGCCGGCATCAAGGACACCGCGGTGCTGCTTGAGAAGTGCGCGAAGCCCGCCGGCCGCAAGGCGCTCGCCGAGGCGACCGGGATCAGCGAGAAGCTGATCCTAACGTGGACGAACCACGCGGACCTCATGCGCGTGAACGGGATCGGCCCGCAGTTCGCGGAGCTCCTTGAGGACGCCGGCGTCGACACCGTGAAGGAGCTCGGCCACCGCGTTCCCGCGAACCTCGCGGCGAAGCTCGCCGAAGTGAACGAGAAGAAGAACGCCGTCCGCCGCGTTCCGTCCGAGGCCGAGGTCGCGAAGATGGTGGCCGAGGCGAAGACGCTGCCGGCCGTGATGAGCTACTAAGCCGGGTTCGGGGCCTTCCGGGTCCCTCTTGGTCGAACGGGCGCGATCCGGAGCTTTCCGGGCCGCGCCCGTTTTTGTTTCCTCCTTCCTTCGGTCCGAGGAAATTCGGAAGAGAAAAACTGCGCCTTTCAAGGTTCCGGCCACCTAGATTCGGCGGGGAAAGCAGTCCTCCGGGAGGCGTAGAATTCCCCTTTTCTCCGACCCGGACCTGAGATAGAGATGGAAATCCTAAACCTTTCTCTCTTCAGCCTTTTTTTCGCAATTTCCGCCGCAAACATCCTCTCCCCCGGTGCGGGTGTCGTGCTGGCGATCACGACGGGTCTTGAGTCGGGAAGGAAGGAGCGCCTAATTTGCTGCCTCGGACTCGCTGCGGGAATCGGTTCCCTGATGACGGTCTCGGTTTCGGGGCTCGGCGTGGTTCTCGCGGGGAGCCCGACCCTCTTCACGATCCTCCGGATGATCGGCTGCACCTACCTCGTCTGGCTCGGCGTCCGGGCGTGGCGCGCGCCTGCCGTTTCGCTCGTCGGGCCAGCCGGGGAGAAAACGAACGCCACTAGCGGCACGAAGCTCTTCCTCCAGGCCATGATGCTCCAGATCACGAACCCGCAGCCGCTTGTCTTCTTCGTCTCGATTCTTCCGCAGTTCTTCGATCCGAAGCTTCCCTACATTCCTCAGGCCGTGGTTATGACGATTGTCTACACCCTCACGGTCTTCCTCGTGATGTACGGGTACGCCTTTGCCGCCGGCCGCGCGAAGGCCTTCTTCCGGTCGCCTCAGGCTGCCCTCATCCTCCGCCGCTCCTGCGGCTCGGTCTTCTTCGTGATCGCCGGCATCGTTGCCTGGACCGTCGCGAAGGGCTTCACCGGCGCGTAATGCAAGGCTCTCCGGCCTTCTCGTTTGTATCCGAAGGGGGTTTCTGGGGTTTCCGGGGTTCTTTTCCCCGCTTTCAGGAAAATGTCAGGTCTTCGCCTGAAGAGACGTACGGTGAACGGGACGCAATGAGTCCCCTGGGGGGCCACCCGGGCCCCTTCGGAGCTTCTCCTTGCCCGGGCCTGAACCCTCCTGTTTTTCAGTTTTTTCTTTTTAGACCCAAGGCTTGAACCTTGTTCCCCGTCTGATCCCCTGGGACTTCAGATCTCCTCGAACGGATCAAAGGAATGGCGGCCGGGAACGGGTTTGAGCCTCTGGATTCGTGCCTCTGGATTCGTGCCTCAGGACTCTTCCTCTCTTCATGTCCTCCCCGTACCGGTGACATTTTTCCTCTGCTTGGGGAATTGAACCGCCAGAACCCCCGAAACCCCCTCGCGTTCAGGATTCGCTTCAACGGCTGCCGCAGAACGAGGGCGATTTCCGTTCTTCCCCCGCGAGCTCGATCCGGTAGGCGAGCTGCTTTTGCCAGGGAGCGGACTTCACGAGCTTCCTGCCGTCCACCCGGGTGCCGACCTTGCTCTTCAGCCACCAGCCCATGCGCCTTCGGTTCAGTTCTCCACGGCTGCAGAACTCGTCCTCGAGCGCGTCCCGGAGGCCGCTGTCAAATGATCCTGCGAAGCGGTCCGCGATCATCTTCACGGTGAAGGGACCGTTCTGGAACGTTTCGCGAAGCGCCGTGAGCATGCGGTTATCGAAGAGCCGCTCCGGGTCCTCCCGCATCGACTCGAACATCCTCTGCGCGGGGTCCTCGCGCCCGAGCCAGAGAAGCGGTTCGCGGCAGAGGGAGGACCACTCCTGGAACGAATTGACGGACGGGAGAGAGGGGGAGCGGGGGCTCCCCGCGCGAAGCCACGCGGAAACGACCGTGAGGGCGGAGGAGACAAGCCTCCCCCTTTCCCTCCTCACGTCAGAAAGCAGCCCCGGTCGGCGGAAGACGTGATTCGCAGGGATCTCGTCCTTCGGTGCGAGGCAGATCGGGACGACTCGCCGCGTCATGTCCGCGACCGGGCCCACGTTGTTTCCGGTCGAGAGGAGAAGCGTCTTCGTGCTCACGTCGACCGAGCGGTTCGTTCCGAGGAGCCGCCCGCCCATCGCGGGCTCGGTTAGCGCTATGCAGAGGCTCTTGAACGCCCGGATGTCCTCCGTGAGGTTGTCGAAGACGACAACCGGGGGCGCCTCGAGGAAGATCGAGAGGAGAAGCTTCCTGCATTCCTCCTCGTCCTTCGGGAAGGGGACGACGGGCACGGCGTCGGGCGACCCGAAGGCCGCGATCACCGAGGCGAGGTACGACTTTCCGGATCCCGGGAGGTGCGCCTTCGCGTGGTACATCGGAGCGGTGGGAAGGCGCGGGCGGACCGCGGCGCAGAGCATTGCGGACACCGCGGCACTCCTGTCGCAGGGCGCTTCGAACGGGAATTCGCCAAGGACCGCCTCAAGCTCCCGGCAGGCCGCTTCGGCGTCCGATTTTCCGGGGTTCTCGGGGATCGCGAACTCCTTCGGGTCGAAGTCCCCGTAGAGGCCGTTCTCAGGGTCGAATCCGGGCGTCGTCCGCACGCTTCCGTCCGGGCGGAGGACTGGCTGGCGGGAAACCCCGGAGAGCTCGGGGAGGCGGGACGAGTCCTGGTTATCAAGAATCGCGGCGAGGTACCGGAGCGGGGGATCGCACGGCACGGTCTTCCTTCGTCTCCCGTCGTAGTGGCACCAGTCGGCGAGCCGGGTGAGCTCGATCATGAGGCTCGGTTGCGTCGCCGGGGTGAGAGTGAGGCGGTTACCCGCACCACGCCGGGAAACTGAAACCACTTCGCCGGAGCGCCTGAAGTATCGTCCTGTGCGGGCGAGCTCCTGCTCCGCCGCCTCGACCACCTGATTCACCCTTCCGGGAATCGTGCAGATCCGGGGCTTGAGGGAGGCGTCCTCACGGGTGAGGCTGAGGAATCCGAGGAGATTGTCGATTCCCTTTCCGGCGCATCGCCCGCGGAGGCACCGGAAGCTCCCTGCGGGATGCTCCTCGTCCGGCTCCCGGTAGACGGCGCCCGGATCCAGTTCTCCTTCGTTCCCAGTGCACCAGGGACAGGCCACCTCGTACTTTCCGGGTCCGGTCCGTCGCCTGACGAGCCCTCGCCTCAGGAGTTCCTCGAACACGGGGTTCACGATCTTCCCCGGCGAATAGACACGGAGGGGAGGTTTTTCCGTCCGGGATGTCGGGGAAGAGCGGGAAACCGCTCCGGAATCGAAGCCGCGTTCCGAGGAAACAAAGCGAGGATCACTCGTCATGCTTCGCCTCTTTACGGGTTTCGAGACAGGGAAGCATCGATTTCTCGATCCAGCGGTTCACCCAGAAGCTCACGTGCCGCAGCCGGGGTTCATCCAGGGGAAGAGGATTTGGTGGTGTTCGGTTTTCAGGTGGTTCCCTGATTCCGTTTCGAGATGGAAGCGGCTGAGTCATGTTTTTCTCCAAATTGTTTGCTGCCACTTCCCATATCAAATTCCTTTTTCAAAAATAAATCTAGAGTCAGCTCCTGATCCATCAGCTGCTGATCCATCAGCTCCTAATCTAACGGGAAATGACACAACGATTAGTTAATTGAACAGACCCCGATATATAAAATTCTTTTATATAAAGAGATGGCACGCGAGCGGGAAGAATTGCCCTGGCTGCTGCGCATTGAATGCTCAACCCAAGAACGGAAAATAATTTTATATTTTAAAGACAATATGTTAAGCCCAAAGCGATCCTGAACGAAGATGACCAGTCCCGGCAAGACTGACGAAAACAGGCCGGGATTACCTTTCCCCTGTTTCAGGTTTGCTCAAATCAATAATGGCAATGCTGGCCACACGGGGATCTTGATTCGGAAATGTTTTGTTACCATTCTGTCTGGCAACCTCGGTCTTGATTTTGAGATGAAGGTTAAAACAGAAGGAGGAAAAGGAAAGATTCGAGGCTCTGGAATCCGCATTCAAAGAAGGATTACGGAGGAAGAACCAGGCGATCGGCTGATGGATCGGGAGGAGGGGAGGACGGCCTCATCGCCCTATTGGGATACGGGGGAAAATGCCCGCAAGACACTGTCCGCAGACTGGGCGGACAAGCCCGGGGGTTACGGAGCCTCGATTTCAGAAAAAGAAAGCGCCCCGATCGGTTTCGGAGCGCTTCCTGTTCTGGTACTTCACCGGGCGGGCGAAGGTGCCGAAGCGCCTTCGATCCTGCCTTTCCGTGAAGAATTTCTTACTTCAGCTTGAGGGCCGCCTTGATCTGGGCGAGCTCAGCGGCAACCTTGTCGTACTTTTTCTCGAGCTCCGCGTTCCGGGTCGTGAGGACACCGACCTTCTGCGTGAGGTCGCGGTTCTCGGCCGCCATGCTGTCATACTTCGCCTGCATGTTGAGTTTCGTCACCGGCTTCGCGCTTCCGCCGAAGCGGTACGTGAGTCCGGCGTTCACCATGTGACTGTCGGACGCGGCGGACGCATATCCGAGGGAAAGGAGAAGGTTCCCGGTGTCAGTCGGATAGAGGAACGCGCCGACCGCGACGCCCGTGCGGCTCTTGTAGTGGCCAAGGCCCGCGGAGAGCATGAAGCGGTGCTCAGGGTCGAAGTCAGCCGGGTGGAGGGCGGCGAGGGCAGCGGCGGTAGCGCCGGTCTTCGCGATGTCTTCGTCGAGGTCGTTGATCCGGCGGTTCATCTGGCCGATCGCTTCGGAATTCCCGCCGATCGACTGCTGGACCTGATAGAGCTGGGAGCCGTTCACGGCGTCGGTCGACGTGGCGGAGACTTCGCCCGCGGCGACGTTCGTGATCTTCTGGTTCCCGGCGTTGATCCCGTTCTTGTCGACCTTCACGTTCCCGACCGTGACCGAGTCGAAGCTGACGTTGGGTGAGGTCGCGACCGTGTACTCGACGCCGCCCGCGGCGTTTGTTCCCTGAGCCACGGTGATGTTCGAGCCGGCGACGACCGTGCTGTGCTTCTGCGCTTCGGCGACGGCGCCTGAAACATCCCCCTTCACGAGCTTCAGCTGGGCGACGTTCACGGCGTCGGTGTCAGCCGAACCCGCGGCGACTCCGGTGATCCGGCGGGTGACGTCGTTCGCTGCGTCACCAACGGAAACCGCTGCACGGGTCGCGCGCCAGGTGTTCGAAGTATCAGTGGAAGCGGTCTTGGTCGATGGATCGTAGCCGGACTCGGTCGGAACGGCGTCAGACGCTACGGAGTCAGAACCGAGCGCGACGCCACCCTCCACGGTCACGTTCGCGTTGTTGCCAAGGACCGTCGCGTTCTTCACGCTGGTCGCCGTTTCCTTGTCGGCTGACCCGATGACGACCGAGCCGTCAGCAGAGCTGAGCGTCCGGTTGTCGCCGTACACGATCGCGGAGGTCGTTTCGGAAACCTTGTTCGCGCTCCCGATCACATAGGCCTGCCTCGAATTCTCGATCGTGTTGTGGAAGCCCTCGATATAGTCGAGCGCGTGAGTTGTGGAGGATCCGGTGAGCGTGTTGCCGACACCCATCACCTGGGACTGGATCGCGCCGTCGACGAGGTTCGCTCCGCCCATCACCATGACCTGCCCGCCGCTGTTCTCGATCAGCTTCTGAGCATCCTTGTCTGTCATCGCGCCGCGGATCTTGTCGAGGCCGTTCGCAACCGTGTAGTCAGTTGTGCCGTCGCTCAATCCGCGATAGGAGTTCTTTACGACATTTGCTGCGCCATAAATGACAGCGGCGTTCGCGTTCTCGGTCGAGTTCACCTGCCCGACCACAGTATTTGCGACACCGTCGAACTCCGCGTTGTCGCCGCCGATCTTCACGGTGTTCCGTGTTCCGACCGAGATGGAAGTCGCGCCTTGGGCGCCGTCAATTCTGTTGCCGTTTCCTTCAACTTTGGAGTCGCACCCAACCGCGATGCTCGCAATGCCGTTTGCACTGTTCCCATCCATGTAATTCGCTCCCATGCCGTTAGCGAACACGGGAGACGCGAGCGCGAGGCAAGCTGCGGCGACGGCGCTCGTCAGGAGCGCCTTCCTTCCCAGCCGAGCAACTGGTGAACCCGCGAACTGGACTGAGCTGTAGCTCTTCTTCATAAAGAAACCTCCTTTGAAAGCAGGACCAAAACGATTGTTCCGGTTACTTTTTTTATGAAAGAAAATAACCAAGTGACAAAATCCTTGGCTCTGCAGTGTTCTTGAAAACCTGCAGCCGCTCCCTTCGCTCAAT
>CADBTW010000013.1 GCA_902797695.1 uncultured Sutterellaceae bacterium | reverse complement strand
TTGTCCAAGAAATAGGAACTAAAAATTATTGGTGTCTAACACAAGGGTCCAAAATTTCAGAGTGTCCTTGACAAGGGGTACGGTTTAAGGTGAAGAGCGGAAACGAATATTCGACAGGCATTCCGGAATTCCGGAAAAAATTTTCCCCGAAGGTCGCTCTTACAATCGGCCCGAGGGGAATGCCGCTTGAAGAGTTTCTGTCGCTCGACCTCCGGGCCCTATTCTCCTGACCCGCACAATCCCTGACGCCCGCCCGAGGGCTTCTCCAGCCGCAAGCCGCGGCTCCGCTTCGTCCCTTTCCCTTCTCCCGTTTTGTCTGCCCGACGCGCAACCCCAGGGCGGCGGAACCCCGGCCGTCCTTCGCCGTTTCCCCGGAAACCCCGGCGCGCAGGCCATCCCGCATATTTGCAAAATTTACATGAACGTTACACAAACTTGACAAAAATCAAAAGCACCTGCCGGGTTTCATTAGCGGGCGCTGGTGGCGGAACGGGTGTCGGGTGCTCTAATTCAGGAAAGGTCGCCGGAAACGGGCATCCCGCCCGGGGCGGCCGAAGACCTGCGAAAAAGCGGGCAAACGGGAGGAAAAAAATGAAAAATGCGGCAAAGACCCTCGTGGTCCTTTCACTCGGCCTCGCGGCCTGCACGGCGTTCGCTGCCGGCAAGGTCGTCCTTTACTCCTCGAACAACGTCGACACGCTGAAGATCGTGACGGACGGGTTCGAGAAGAAGTACCCGGACATCAAGGTTTCGGTGGTCCGCGACGGTACGGGCTCTCTCATGAAGCGCATCAAGGCGGAGTCGAAGAACCCGATGGGCGACATCTTCTGGTCGGGCGGCCTCTCCACGATCGACCAGTTCACGGCGTTCCAGGAACCCTATACGAACAAGGAAACCAAGGCGGTTCCGTCAGGCTTCCGTGATCCGGCCGGTCACTGGCTCGGCACGAACCAGCACGTCGCCGTGCTTCTCGTGAACACGTCCGCGCTCCCGAAGGGCGCCAAGGTCCCGAGCACCTGGAAGGAACTCGCCGACCCCATCTGGAAGGGGAACGTGATCGCTCCGGACCCCGCGAAGTCCGGCACCTCCTACTCCACCCTCTTCGGGCTCCGCGAAGTGGTGGGTGACGACATCTTCAAGAAGATTGTCGGCAACATGGTGATCGCAGGCAGCTCCTCCGGCGCCTACGAGGGCCCGGCCCGCGGCGAGTTCGCGGTCGGCATCACGATGGAGTACGCGGGAAGCGAGTACATCGAGGGCGGGACGAAGAACCTTAAGCTCGTCTACCCCTCCGAAGGCACGATGACGATGCCTGAAGGGATGTTCATCCTGAAGGGCGCGAAGAACCTCGAGAACGCGAAGAAGCTCTACGACTACATCTCGAGCCGCGACACCCAGGTCGACCTCTTCAAGAAGACCTTCCGCCGTCCGCTTCGCACCGACATCGACGCGAAGAAGTACTCCTCGCTCCCTAGCATCGGCAAGATCAAGATCCACGCGGTGGACCCGAAGTCTTCCGGCGACAAGCGCGACGCGTTCCTGAAGGACTTCGCGAAGATCGCGCGCGCTGCGAAGAGCGGCAAGTAGGAAAACCAGAAGAAGAAAAAAGAAAAATGCGGACCGGAGGGGGCCTCGATGGAGATTAACTTCAAGGGTGTTACACAGAGCTACGGAGGGGTGACCCTCTTCAAGGACCTTGACCTGAAAATACCGAGCGGCGAGTTCTTTTCGCTGCTCGGGCCCTCGGGGAGCGGGAAGACAACGCTCCTCAGGCTCCTCGCAGGCTTCATCCGGCCCGATTCCGGCCATATTCTCTTCGGGGAACGCGACGTGACGCGCGTTCCCGTCCACAAGCGGAACATCGGGATCGTGTTCCAGGACTACGCGCTCTTCCCCGACCGGACCGTGCTCGCGAACGTCTGCTACGGACTCCGCGCCCGCGGGGTCGGAAAGCGCGAGGCCGAGAGCCGGGCGCTCGAGATGCTCACCCAGGTGGGGCTCGAGGGGTTCGGTTCCAGGATGCCCGCTGAACTCTCTGGGGGGCAAAAGCAGCGCGTCGCGATGGCGCGCGCGCTCGTGATAAAGCCCGGGCTCTTCCTTCTCGACGAGCCGCTCTCGGCGCTCGACGTGAAGCTGCGGCTCGAGCTCCGGCGGCTCATCCGCAAACTCCAGCAGCAGAGCAGGATCACGACGGTCTTCGTCACCCACGACCAGAGCGAAGCGCTCGCCGTGAGCGACCGGATCGCGGTGGTGGACCACGGCAGGATCGTGCAGATGGGGACCCCGTCCGAGATCTACACGAGGCCTGACTGCATTTTCGTTTCCGACTTCTTCGGCTGGAGCAGGCTCCCGGTAGAAGAGGAGCTCGAGCCCGGTGCCACGGGCCTTCGTCGCCTGAAACTCAAGACTGCGGGCGTCGCCCTCACTGACGGCAAGCGCCCGTTCGAAGCCGGCATGCAGCTCGCGTTCCGGCCTGACCGCGTGGGGATCGCGGCGCCCTCGGGCGACCTCGCCGAAGGCGAAGTCGCGGCGAAGGTGGTGAGCGCCGAGTACCGCGGCGGCACGGTCGAGTACGAGCTTGACACTTCTGACGGCATGATCCGCGCCGAGGTTCCCTCGACCGGGACCGTGTTCGCGGCAGGAGACGACGTTACGGCGACCCTTCCCTCGAACGGAAGGCTCGTGGGAGAGCAGCCGTGACAGACCGTATCCTTGGGAAACTGAGGAACGATCCGGCGTGGTTCGCGGTCGCGGTCTTCGCCTTCATCTTCCTCGGGCTCTTCCTCCTCTGGCCCCTTTCCACCGTCCTCCACTACTCGTTCCTCGATGAGGAGGGCGCGTTCACGCTCGAAGGCTACCGGACGTTCTTCACGGACCCCGACTATACGGATAGCCTGAAGAACACCCTGATCCTCGGGTTCTCGGTGACGGCAACGTCGCTCCTCCTCGGGAGCTCGCTCGCGCTCGTCGTCTCCCGGTGCCGCTTCGCGCTCGCAGGCGCCGTGAGCATCCTCCCGCTTGTGACGCTCGTCGTCCCTGACGTCGTGGTCGCCGCAGCCTGGATCCTTCTCATCGGCCGCCAGGGCATCATCACCGGGCTCCTCTCCCACTTCGGGATCGCGATGCCGTCCCTCTACTCCTGGTGGGGCCTCATATTCACGATGACGCTGAACTCCTACGTCTACGTCTTCGTCATCATGCTCGGCGCCTTCAAGCTGATGGACCGGTCGCTCGAAGAGGCCGGGCTGGGGCTCGGGCGCCCGATGCCGGAAGTCCTCTCCGGGATCACGATGCCCCTCATGATCCCGTCGCTCCTCAGCGCCGCGCTCGTCGTCTTCACGCACGTGATCGGGAACTTCGGGATCCCCGCGATCCTCGGCGCCCGGATCCCTGTGCTCTCCGTGAAGGCCTACAACGAGTTCGTGAGCGAGATGGGCGGGAACCCCTTGATGCAGACCACGATGGCTTCGATCCTCATCGCGATCGGGCTCCTCGTGCTGCTCGCGCAGAAGTACCTCGTCGAACGCCGCCAGTTCCAGATGGAGTCCGGGCGGACACCTGAAAAGGTGCGGCTCACGGGAGGCTCGAGGATCGCGGCCGGCGTCTTCGTCGCGATCGTGATGATCCTTTCGCTCTGCCCGGCCGCGGTCGTGATCGTGACCGCGTTCACGAAGACGACCGGCCCCGTCCTCCACTATGGCGAATGGACGCTTGAGAACGTGCAGTACGCGCTCTTCAGCGCGCCGGAGCCCCTCTACAACTCGCTCTGGCTCGCGAGCGTCGCGACGCTTGCCGGCGTCGTCTTCTCGATCGCGAGCGCGTACCTCATCGTGAAGCGGCGCTGCCTCCTCACCGGGGTCCTCGACTTCGTGGTCGCGCTCCCGCTCACGATCGCGGGCACGGTGCTCGGCATCGCGCTCATCAACACGTTCAACGACGGCCCGATCGTCCTCACCGGGACCTGGATCATCATGAGCCTCGCGTACTTCCTGCGGCGCATGCCGCTTTCGGTGCGCGCCGCGGTGGGGCCGCTCCACAACCTCCGCGACTCGGTCGAGGAAGCGTCGGTGAGCCTCGGGGTCCCGTCGCTCCCCACCTTCTTCAAGGTGGTGCTCCCGGTGCTGGGGCCGAGCGTTGCGAGCGCCGCGGTCCTCATGTGGGTGACGAGCCTCTCGGAACTCTCCTCAACGATCGTCCTCTACTACGGCGGCATGAGCACGATGCCGATCGAGATCTTCCAGCAGGTGGACAGCGGGCGGCTCGCGATCGCCTGCGCCTGGAGCCTCCTGCTCCTTGCCACGATCTTCATCCCGCTCTTCATCGCGAACACTTTCTTCCGCCTGAAGATCGGAAAGGCGGAGTAGGGGAGGAAAGGGGAAAAGGTTTCCGCATTGCCCCGGGCGGGCGGCGCAACAACGCTGAACGGAACGCCGCCCGCCCAATCCGCTGCCCGTTCCGGCTCCGCGGAACGGGCGTTCTCGAAGAGGGACGGAAGGGAATAGCAGGTTTCCCTTCTGCCCCTCCTTTTTTTCGTGCATGAAATAAACCCTTCGCAACCATCGAGGCCTGCAGGGCGTCAGACAGCAACCTATGCTTTATCCTCCAAAACGCATTACATTAGGCAACGTAATGAACGAATTCCGCTGAAAGTCGCCTCACGCGTTCCGATAGGAAACCGGAGTGGAAACAGAATCGCACTGTTTCCTCATGGAATTGGCTTCTTGATGGAGGAGAACAGGATGGGAAAGAAAGAACTGGAGGGCAGTTCGTTCGGGCGAGGCCGCAGCCGCGCAGTTTCGTTCGGGCGGGGTTTTGCGGTTTCAATTGTCGGGACGGCCGTGCTCCTCGCGGTGAATTTCGGATCTGATGCAGGAATCCGTGTTTGAACGACAGCCATCAAACGTTTTTTACGAACCGTTTTCTTGTTTTGTGTAAGCCGGGAAAG